>JAGHCO010000080.1 GCA_021160405.1 Candidatus Aerophobota bacterium | reverse complement strand
GCATTAGATTCTTCAAGAGATTTAATCTTGCTATTCAGCTCACCTGTTACTTTAAAGTAGTTATCTGTAATTTGCTTTACAGTTCTGTTAAGCTCAGCATTCTTTGAGGTAAGCTCAGCATTAGATTCCTTTAAGGATTTAATCTTGCTATTTAGCTCACCTGTTACCTTAAAGTAGTTATCTGTAATTTGCTTTACAGTTCTGTTAAGCTCAGTATTCTTTGAGGTAAGCTCAGCATTAGATTCCTTTAAGGATTTAATCTTGCTATTTAGCTCACCCGTTACCTTAAAGTAGTTATCTGTAATTTGCTTTACAGTTCTGTTAAGCTCAGCATTAGATTCTTCAAGAGATTTAATCTTGCTATTTAGCTTGCCCGTTACCTTAAAGTAGTTATCTGTAATTTGCTTTACAGTTCTGTTAAGCTCAGCATTAGATTTCTTTAAAGACTTAATCTGATTGTTTAGCTTGCCCGTTACCTTTCTAAGCTCAGTATTTAAGTCCCTCAAAGATTTAATCTGATCATTTAGTTTAGCGATAATCTTAGCCTGATTGCTATTGGTAGTTTTAAGATCATCGTTAGAAACTTTAAGTTTAGCAATTTCTACTTGGCTCATTTCCAGTTTATTCTTTAAATTCTGTATCTCATTCATTCGTTCTTCAGCAAGAGATTTAAAGGAATTTACTTCCCTGGTTAGCTCTTGAACTTTTCTGGAATAAATTCCTTGCAGATTTTGGATATTCTTACTTTGTTTAGCACTAATAGCTCTTAGTCTCTCTATCTCTGCCTTTAGTTCCGTGGTTACCTGGAAGTAGTTATCCATTAGCTCCTTAGTTATTTTAATTTGATCAGCTATCGTAGCTTTTGCTTCTATCAGTTGTTGCTCTAGAGACTTCTCTTCGGCGCTAACCGATATTCCTCCCCAGAGTATAGCCGAAAATAATAGGCACAGAACCAATCCTTTTAAACTCCTAATGTGCATCTTCTAATCCCTCCTTTATTATTTTTTAGAGAAAAGTCACTTTTTCACCTCCTTTCTTTTCTCCTTTAAATTTAGGTAACCTTTTTAAAAATCTTTGTACAAAATTTCACTTTTCTCCGTGTTTACCCTATGGAGTAGAAAGACTTGCTCCGCAGGATAAATTTGTAGCTAAACAGTTAAGAATATTTTAGCATACCTTATTTCAATGTCAATAGTACTGAGGGGACACCCCCCTAGAGTCCCTGTTGATACTGGGGAGAAAAACATAGCTTATTGGGTTTACTTTATCCTTTTGTCTTGCATCCTTTACCTCTTACCTCTTCAGGATGAGCAATTCTCCCCTTAATTGCCGAAGCCGCGGCTACGGCAGGGCTAGCTAAGTAAACTTCGCTTTTGATATGACCCATCCTTCCTACAAAATTACGATTAGTGGTAGCTACTGCTCTTTCTCCTTCTCCTAAAACTCCCATATGTCCACCCAAGCAAGGCCCACAAGTAGGGGGTCCTACTACAGCTCCGGCTTCCACAAAAGTTTGAATTATCCCCTCTTTTAAAGCTTGAAGATAAATAGAAGGAGTAGCAGGAATTACAATAGTTCTTACTTCTGGATGAACTTTTTTCCCTTTAAAGAGAGAAGCTGCCACTCTTAAGTCATCTAAGGACCCATTAGTGCAAGAGCCAATAACTACTTGATCTATTTCTATCTTACCTACGTCAGAAACAGGCTTAACATTGGAAGGAAGAGGTGGAAAAGCTATCTGAGGTTGGATTTTTTGAACTTCATAATGCTTAACTTCCAGATAATCAGATTTAGAGTCACTATGATACAACTGGTATGTTTTGTGGGATCTTTTCCTAAGATAATTTAAAGTAATTTCATCCGGCTCTATTATGCTATTTTTTGCTCCAGCTTCAACAGCCATATTGCAAATGGTCAATCGTCCGGAAACAGGAATTTTAGAAATAGTGTCCCCACTAAATTCCATAGATTTATAAGATGCTCCTCCCACTCCAATATCCCCTATCGTATATAAAATAAGGTCTTTGGGAGTAGTCCATTTAGGAAAATCTCCCTCATAGACAAATTTAATAGTTTGAGGGACCTTAAGCCATATTTCTCCAGTGCACATAATTGCAGCTAAATCTGTGCTTCCTACTCCAGAAGCAAAAGCTCCTAATGCCCCCGCTGTACAGGAATGAGAATCTGCTCCTATGATTAGATCTCCAGGAAGAACGAAACCTTGTTCTGGTAAGAAAATATGTTCTATGCCTGCTCTCCCTACCTCAAAGTAGTTTTTTAGTTTATAATCTCGAGTAAACTTTTTTATTAGCTTACATTGCTCAGCTGCCTTTATGTCTTTATTGGGAGTAAAATGATCAAGAATAAAAACTACTTTTTCTGGATCAAAAACCTTTTTTACTCCCCACTCTTTAACCTTCTGTATGGCCAGAGGGGCTGTAATATCATTGGCAAAGGCAAGATCTACCTTAGCTAGAATAAACTCTCCCGGTTCCACTTTTCTTTTTCCAGCATGAGCAGCTAATATTTTTTGAGTAATGGTCATTCTAATTACTTCCTGTTCTATTTATAATAGAATATACTTCACTTTTCTTTCTCTGTCAACCCAAGCATTTAACCTGTGAATATTTGTAACAGTTCAGCCACTAAGTCACCAAGGCACAAAGAAGTGATATGAATTTTGAACCTCTATCGGAAAAGAGAAGAATTCATTACTAAAAAATTAACCACTGAAGGGGCAGAGGACGCTAAAAATTTTAAGACCGGGTTTACCTGGTGTCTTCGTGTCTTGGTGGCTGAATAGTAACGAATATTTTATTCTCTCTTAAAGCTAAGCAGTATTCCTACTCCCCAAAGGAAGGTAACAGTAGAGCTTCCTCCGTAACTAATCAGGGGGAGAGGAACCCCTGTTACTGGTAGAATTCCTGTGCTCATACCCATATTAATGAAAACTTGCAAAGAGAGCAAGATAACAAATCCTCCTGCTACCAAACCGGCAAAACTTTTACCCTTTTCTTCAACTACACTTATACCTCTTAAAATAATGATAGAGTAAAGAACTAACAATCCTAAGATGCCCACAAATCCCCATTCCTCACCTATACTGGGAAAAACGAAATCCGTAAAAGGTCTGGGTAAATACTTTAATTGAGTATGAGCTGCTCCCCCTACGCCTTTTCCCAGAAGGCCTCCCGAACCTAAGGCAATTTTTGATTGGAGAATGCTCCACCCTGCACCTAAGGGGTCTTTCTGAGGATTAAGGAAGATAAGAATACGCAATTTTTGATAAGAGCGAAGGAAAAGAAAAGATGTAGGAAGAGAAAAGGAGACTATTCCCAGGATAATTAGAAGTTTCCTCCAGGATATTCCGGATAAAAAAATAATTCCTAACCATAAAATGGGGAAAATAAGAGCACTTCCCAAATCTGGTTGTTTAGCTACCAGAGAAACGAAAATAGCTGTGAGACAAAAAGAAATCCCAACTTCTTTCCATCCTATAGATTCCTTTCTGGATAATAACTTTGCTAAGGTAAGAATGAGAGCTATTTTAGCAAATTCTGAGGGTTGAAAACTTATCCAGCCCAACTTTAGCCATCTTTGAGCTCCATAAATCTTATCTTCTTTAAACAAAATCACCACTAAAGCAAAAAAAACTATTCCATAAATAAAATAAGCTAAATTTTTCCAGAAATTTTCCTTAAAAAAATAAAATAAAGCCACT
>JAGHCO010000148.1 GCA_021160405.1 Candidatus Aerophobota bacterium | reverse complement strand
GTTATTCCCTGTAGTTTAGCTGAAGAGGAAGAAACAACAATTAAGTGGTTATCAGAAAAAAGGGGAGGGAAGGTAGAATTTCGGGTCCCTTACAGAGGAAAAAAGGCAAAGCTAATGTCCTTAGCAAAGAAAAATGCCCAGCTTATTTTGGATCAGAGCAAGGGAAAGGACGAGAATAAAGCTTTGGAAGAGATTAGAGATTATCTTAATTTACCTCAAATTCCCGTTCGGATAGAGGGACTTGATATCTCCAATATTTATGGTAAACAACCGACTGGTTCAGTGGTAGTTTTCGAAGAAGGAAAGCCAAAGAAATCTGAATATCGAAAGTTTAAGATTAAAACAGTAAAAGGAATAGATGATTTTGCTATGTTAAGCGAAGTGGTAAGCCGTCGTTATAAAAGATTACTGGAAGAGAAAAAATCTCTTCCCCAACTTATTTTAGTAGATGGGGGAAAAGGTCAGGTAAACTCCTGCTTTAAAGTTTTAAAGCAGCTTAATTTAACTAATATATCTCTAATAGGGTTGGCTAAGGAATTTGAGGAGGTTTATACTCCTTATAGTTCTTTCCCTCTGGATATTTTTCAAAATTCAGAAGCTTTGAAATTGCTTCAGCAGGTAAGAGATGAAGCCCATCGGTTTGCTCATTCTTACCATCGGAAGAGAAGACAAAAAAAGTTAAAGGAATCTTCCTTAGAAAAAATTCCGGGGGTGGGACCTAAAATAAAAAAACTCCTTTTGAGCTATTTTCAATCAGTGGAAGAGATTAAAAAAAGTAGTGTCAATGAGTTAGAAAAGATTCCAGGAATTGGTAAGAAAACAGCTAAGAAAATTCTGGGTGAACTAAATGCCCAAGGTCTTAATTATCAATAAGGGTTCCCTCTGGATAGGAACTTTAGCAGAAAATGAGCAGATACTAAGGGTTAATATCGCTCTTTCCAGAGAAGATGTTCTAAAAAATTTGAGTTTGAGAGATAAAGTTAGTGATGATTCGCCTTTACTTCGGAGGTTAAAGAGGGATTTAACAGCTTATCTGGAGGGAGAGAAAGTTGACTTCTCCTCCTATTCCTTACAATTTAAAGAACTCTCACCGCTAACTAAGAAGGTTTTGAATCAGCTTAAATTTATTCCCTATGGACAAACCAGGAGCTATGAGTGGGTAGCACAAAGGGTAGGGACTCGAGGCTATCGAGCAGTAGGAAGAATTTTAAGTAAGAATCCTTTCCCCCTTATTCTTCCCTGTCATAGAGTTATCAGGAAAAATGGCAGCATAGTAGGTCCTTATTCAAGTAGGAAGATAAGAGAAAAACTTCTTCAAATAGAAGGATATTTACCCCTTGCTTATTCAAATTAAATTAGTATAATAATGGTAATTATTTTAAGGAGGTTTTCCATGATTGGAAAACTATTAACTAAAGCTTTTGGCACCAAGCAGGAAAGAGAAATTAAGAAGCTAATGCCTCTGGTGAATAAAATTAACTCCCTGGAGAAAAAAATAAGTAAGCTTTCCGATAAAGCTCTCAAGTCAAAAACAGATGAATTTAAGGCAAGACTAAATACAGGTGAGAGCTTAGATGACATTTTGCCTGAGGCTTTTGCTGTAGTAAGGGAAGCAGCTAAAAGAACTGTAGGATTAAGGCATCACGATGTGCAGTTGATAGGAGGAATAGTTCTTCATCAAGGGAAAATAGCTGAGATGGCTAATGGGGAAGGAAAAACCTTAGTAGCTACCTTAGCTGCTTATCTTAATGCTCTTGGTGGGAAGGGAGTTCATGTAGTTACAGTTAATGATTATTTAGCTCGTCGAGACAGAGAATGGATGGGACCTGTTTATGAGTTTTTAGGTCTTTCATTAGGGGTTATTCAGAATGGAATGAATAGCCCAGAAAGGCAAAAGGCTTATCAATGCGATATTACTTATGGTACCAACAATGAGTTTGGTTTTGATTATCTAAGAGATAATATGGCTCTTAGTAAAGAAGATCAGGTTCAAAGAGGACATCACTACGCTATTGTTGATGAGGTTGACAGTATTCTTATTGATGAGGCCAGAACCCCTCTTATAATTTCTGGACCTGCTGAAAGATCTACAGAGCTTTACTATCATATTGATAAATTGGTTCGTCGGTTAAGGAAGGAAAGAGATTACGAAATAGATGAAAAGGACCAAACTGTAGCTTTAACTGAAGAAGGAGTGGCTAAGGCAGAAAAAATGCTTGGAGTAAGTAATCTTTACCAGGATACTCAGATGGAGTTAGTGCACCATATAAATCAAGCTATTAGGGCCCATGAGCTTTATGAGAGAGACAGGGATTACTTAATTAAAGATGGAGAAGTAGTAATTATTGATGAGTTTACAGGTAGGCTAATGCCTGGACGGCGGTGGAGTGATGGGTTACATCAGGCAATTGAGGCTAAAGAGGGGGTAATTATAAAGAATGAGAACCAAACTTTAGCTACCATTACTCTCCAAAACTATTTTCGAATGTATGATAAACTAGCTGGAATGACTGGAACTGCAGCTACAGAGGCTGAGGAATTTATGAAGATATATAACTTAGAAGTGGTAACTATTCCTACTAATAAACCAGTAATTAGAGAGGATCTTCCTGATCGGATTTACCAAACGGAGAAAGCCAAATTTAATGCAGTAGTTGAAGAAGTTGAAAAGCTCTATCGGATAGGAAGACCTGTTTTAGTTGGCACAAGATCGGTAGAAAAATCTGAGCAACTTTCCCGCAAGTTAAGGGAAAAAGGGATACCTCATACTGTTCTTAATGCCAAGTATCATGAGAAAGAAGCTCAAATAGTAGCTCAGGCTGGACAAAAAAGAGCAGTTACTATAGCTACCAATATGGCTGGCCGAGGAACAGATATTAAATTAGGGGAAGGCGTAGCTGAATTAGGAGGATTATTTGTTATAGGTACTGAGCGTCATGAGTCCCGACGGATTGACAATCAGCTTAGAGGAAGAGCTGGTCGTCAGGGAGCTCCGGGAGCAGATCAATTTTATGTCAGTCTAAAAGATGAGTTAATGAGAATATTTGGTTCAGAAAGAATTGCTTCAGTCATGGAGAGATTAAAAGTACCTGAGGATCAGCCAATTGAACATCCCTGGATTACTAAGGCCATAGAGAGAGCTCAACAGAGAGTTGAGAGGAGAAACTTTGATATAAGAAAGCAACTTTTAGAGTATGATGATGTGATGAATCAGCAAAGAGAAGTAATTTACCGAGAGAGAAACAAAATCTTGGAGCAAAAGGATTTAAAAGAAGATATTCTGGAGATGATAAGGGATGTAGTTGATGAGATGGTTTCTATTTATACTCCGGAGAAGATCAGGCCTGAAGAATGGGATGTAGTTGGTTTGACTAAAAGGGTAAGGCAAATTTTTCCTGTTTTTCTGACTTCCGATTCTTTAAAAGGAATATATGATAGAGAAGAGTTAAAAAGAATAATTAAGGATAAAGTAGAGGATTTCTACCAAAAGAAAGAGGAAGAAGTGGGAGAGTCATTGATGAGAGAACTGGAACGAGCAATTCTTTTGCATACTTTAGATTTACGTTGGAAAGATCATCTTTATGCTATGGATAGTTTAAAAGAAGGGATTGGATTGAGGGGATATGGGCAAAGGGACCCTCTTGTTGAATACAAAAGGGAAGCTTACGAAATGTTTGAAGGTTTAATCCATCGTGTTAAGGAAGAGGTTGCTAAGTTAATCTTGAAAATACAGATCTCTCGTCGTCCTTCTGTGGAAAGAGTTTTGGTAGGATCTCCTCAGGTTCGAGAGCCAGCTTTAGTAGGAGCTAATCGGGCGGAGGGAAATAATTCCTCAGGAAGACGAGCCTCTCTTCCTTATAGAAGAGGAAAGAAGATAGGGCGTAACGATCCCTGCCCTTGTGGAAGTGGGAAAAAATACAAGTACTGCTGTGGAAGAAATAAATAAGGGGTTAAGAGATTGAAAAAGAGGAAAGGTGCCGAAATTGTAATAGAGGCTTTAATAAAAGAAGGGGTGGATACTGTTTTTGGTTATCCGGGAGGAGCTGTTATTCCTCTATATGATGTTTTGTATGATACTAAACAGATTAGACATATTTTAACTCGGCATGAGCAGGCAGCTGCTCATGCTGCCGATGGTTATGCCCGAGCTACAGGAAAAGTTGGTGTATGCATAGCTACTTCTGGTCCTGGGGCAACTAATTTAGTTACTGGTATAGCTACAGCTTATATGGATTCTATCCCTTTAATTGCCCTTACCGGTCAGGTTCCCACTCATATGATTGGGAACGATGCTTTTCAAGAAGCAAACATTACTGGAATAACTTATTCCATTACTAAGCATAACTATCTGGTCAAAAGTGTGGATGAGCTTCCTCATGTGCTTAAAGAAGCTTTTTACATAGCTAAAAGCGGTAGACCTGGGCCTGTTTTAATAGATCTACCTAAGGATATTCTTATTTCAGAAAGTAAAGTTCCCTATCCTCGAGAGGTTAAAATAAGGAGTTATCGTCCTCACTACGAAGGTAATTCAAGGCAAATTGAGAGAGCTGTTAAACTTATAAATAAATCAGAGAAACCTGTTATTTATGCTGGAGGAGGGATAATTTCATCGGGAGCTTCTAAGGAGCTTGCTGAATTTGCTCATCGCTCTAATATTCCTGTGACTACTACTCTTATGGGGCTGGGAGCTTTTCCCGAAAACAATTCTCTTTCCCTGCAGATGTTGGGAATGCATGGAACCCGTTACGCTAACTATTCCATTAGCGAGGCTGATTTAATTATTGCTGTAGGAGCTCGATTTGACGACCGCATTACTGGTAAGGTCTCTGAGTTTGCTCCTAAAGCATCAATAATTCATATAGATATAGATCCCACAGCTATTAGCAAAAATGTAAGAGTAGATATTCCCATAGTAGGTGATGCTAAAACTATTCTTCCCAGGTTCACTGCTTTAGTTGAGACAAAGAAAAGAGAGGGATGGTTTAAAAAAATAAATCAATGGAAAGAGAAATATCCCTTAAGGTATGAAAGAGATGGAAGTCTAAAGCCTCAATTTGTGGTGGAAAAGATTTACGAATTAACAAAAGGGGAAGCTATCATTGCTACCGAAGTTGGCCAAAATCAAATGTGGGCAGCTCTATTTTACTGTTATACCAGACCAAGGAGTTTTATTTCTTCGGGAGGACTTGGGACAATGGGTTATGGTTTCCCAGCCGCCATAGGAGCTAAAATAGGTTGTCCGGATAGAATTGTCTTTGACATAGCTGGTGATGGTAGCTTTCAAATGAATATCCAAGAGTTAGCTACGGTAGCTAATTATCAAATTCCAGTTAAAGTAGCTATTTTAAATAACGGATATTTAGGAATGGTCCGTCAGTGGCAACAGTTATTTCATCATTCCCGTTATTCTCAGGTAGATCTATCGGAAGGGTACCCTGACTTTGTTAAGGTGGCCAGGGCCTATGGAGTGGAGGGGATTAAAATAGAAAAAGAGGAGGAAGTTGAACCTGCACTTAAAAGAGCTATTTCAATTCAGGGTCCTGTTATTATGGATTTTAGGATCGCTCGAGAGGAAAATGTTTATCCTATGGTTCCTGCTGGAGCTGCCTTAACTGAGATGATAGAGGAAAGATTAGTGTGAAATGCGCCTGTGGTTCAGTGGATAGAACGTCGGCCTCCGGAGCCGAAAATCGCAGGTTCGAGTCCTGCCAGGCGCACCATGATTAAGTGAAATGGTAAATCCTCAGTAAACCACGTGTCATTGCGAGGGATGAAATCGTTGCGAGGCGCAGCCGAAGCAAACCCGGAGCTTCCTCGCTTTACTCGGAACAGGCTCCGCAATCTCGTTTTTGGGGATTGCCGAGTCTACCTTGAGATTGCCACGCTTTCCTTCGGAAAGCTCGCAATGACAAAAAAGAGAAAAGTTTTAGGAAAGCTAAACTATTACGGTAAGGAGCAGACAGAAGATGGAAAAAAGATTTGAATATGTAATAAAGGTGGATGGAAAGGAAGTATGGAAAGGTTTAAACCCAATAAAGACTTTCTTTGAAATTAAAAAGGAAAATCCTGGGAAAGAGGTATCGATAGCTTGGCGGACTAAAGAAAAAGTTCTGGTGTGCATATGGAGATAGAATTTCCTTATCGGAAAGAAGAAAGTGATGTATTCAAAATTGTTAAGAGACCAAGGATAAAAATAAAGATATTTTCAGAAGTTACACATGAGTGGGAAACAATAGACGAAGTGTTAGTTGATACAGGAGCTGATTTTTGTGTGTTACCAAGATTTATAGGGGAGTTATCAGTAAAAGATATTACTCAGGGTAAATATATCGAAATCAAAGGTGTTGTTCCCGGTGTTAGGCTGATTGCTTATTTGCATGAGTTAAAAATAATGATTGGTAAAAAAGAATTTACTACTTTTATTGCAATAGCAGACTCTGATGATGTCCCGAGTATTCTTGGGAGGGTTAATGCTTTAAATCTGTTTAATGCGAACTTTGTTAAAGGGATAAAAGTTAAACTAACAGATTAATTAGGATAAAACAATGCCTGAACTACCTGAGGTAGAGACAATTAGGCAAGATATGTTAAGAAAAGTTAAAGGGAAAAAGATATACAAAGTAGAGGTAAAAAATGAGAAGCCTATCCGTATTCCTACACCTTCTCAATTTATTCAAAGATTGGAAGGAAAAGTTTTCAAAGATATCCTCAGAAGAGGAAAATATTTAATTGTTCAGATCAACTCTACACAAAATTTAATTTTTCATCTTAAGTTAACTGGAAGGCTAATCTTTTCTCCTCAAGGAGAAAAAACTCCTAAATATACTCGTATAATCTTTAATTTTGAAGATAAGAGCAAGCTGTTTTTTACCGATATTAGAGGTTTTGCTGATGTTTATTTAATTTCTGAGAAAGAGTGGGATAAAATTCCTTCCTTGCGAGATATAGGTCCTGAACCCTTGGACCCAGATTTTACCTTAAATAAATTTGAGAATATTTTAAGGGGAAAAAGGGGGAAGATTAAACCTCTTTTAATGAATCAAAGTTTCATTGCTGGAATAGGAAATGTTTATTCTCAAGAGGCTCTTTTTAGAGCAAGAATCCATCCCGAAAGAAACTCCTCTCAGTTAAAAAAAGAGGAGGTTGAGAGCCTCTATAAAAACTTACTAAGTATTTTGCGAGAAGCTATTTCCTATCGAGGTTCATCGGTAGATGCTTATGTTGATTTGCAAGGAGAAAAGGGGAAATTTGAGTCTCATCTTCAAGTTTACGGAAGGAAAGGAAAGAGTTGTGAGAGATGTGGAAAACCTATAGTTAGAAAAATGGTTGGGGGAAGAGGAACATATTTTTGTCCCAATTGTCAAAAATAAAAGAAGAGGCTAAAGGCAAATGGGTGAATGTATTAACGAGGAAAAGGGGGTGAAAGAGATGTCCATAACTGTGTCAAGGGAAGAGGTTAAAACATTTGAGAAGCTAAAGGCGATTTCGCAAATTGCTCCGATTAAGGAAAGAATAAGATTTTTTGAGAGAAAATATAAATGCATATTTGAAATATTTGAGGATAAAATAAAGCAGGAGGAAGAAAACTTTGAAAAATGGGATGACTATATTGAATGGAAAGCCTATATTGAGAGTCTAAAGAATTTAGAGTCAAACTTGAGGAAAATAGAAAGTGCTGAAGACATTAGAATTACTTGATACAAAGAGTACGAGGAGGTT
The DNA here is from genome assembly GCA_021160405.1 of Candidatus Aerophobota bacterium. Taxonomy (GTDB): domain Bacteria; phylum Aerophobota; class Aerophobia; order Aerophobales; family JAGHCO01; genus JAGHCO01. Next base: position 4,395 of record JAGHCO010000148.1, on the reverse strand, counting down.
TAAATGTTTAAAAAAAGTAGAGTAGGAAAAGTATTTTTGTTTATTAGCTTAGCCGTTGGAATAGGGATTTTAGTAATAGGATTAAGTGGGGTTTTTAATGATTTCTCTCTTTGGGCAGCAAAATTCCCACAGCTAAAGGGACCTCTTTTCCAGGAGAGTTTGAAACCCCATCCTGTAAATCCTGATACTTTAGAGGGAAAGATAATTAATACTGTTCAACTGGTAAGTCCGGCTGTGGTGAGCATAAGTACAGAAAGAACGATAACTGTTCCAGATTACAGTGGTTTTTCCCCTCCCTCTGATCAATTTGATGAGTTTTTCCGAAGATTTTTCGAGCAGTTCCCTCAGGCTCCTCAAAGAGAATTTAAACAAAGAGGTCTTGGTTCAGGGATGATTATAAATAAAGATGGTTACATCTTAACCAATGATCATGTTATTTATGGTGCAGATAAGGATAAAATTATGGTTACCCTTTCTAATAATAAAGTTTTTAAGGCAGAAATTGTTGGAACAGATGTGGATTCAGATATTGCTGTTCTCCGTATTAAAGGAGGCAACCTGCCTGTGGTAACCCTGGGAGATTCAGACAATCTTAAAATTGGGCAGTGGGTAGTTGCTCTTGGTAATCCTTTCGGTTTTGCTCTTTCTCAGTTAAATAAAAAATATGAGCCTACAGTTACTGTGGGAGTAGTTAGCGCTACAGGTAGAACAATTCAAGCTGGAAGGGGAAAGGAGCAAAGAGTTTATTCTGATTTAATTCAAACTGATGCCTCAATTAACCCTGGTAACAGTGGAGGTCCTCTGGTTAACATCTATGGAGAAGTTATTGGAATTAATACAGCTATTTTAACTCCTTCGGGAGGATCAATAGGGATTGGTTTTGCTATCCCCATTAATAAAGCTAAGAAGTTGCTTCAAAGCCTGGTAAAGTATGGAGAAATAAAGTGGCCCTGGATAGGAATATATATGCAGGAGCTTACCCCAGAACTGGCAAAGAAATTTGGTGTTAGCAGAGGTGTTTTGGTAGCCGATGTAGTAAAGGGAAGCCCGGCTGAGAAGGCTGGTATTCAATCTGGAGATATAGTTCAAAAAGTGAATGGTCACCCTGTAGAAAATCCATTTGGGTTAAAAGAGGAAGTACTAAATACGCAAATTGGACAAAAGGTAACATTAACTGTAATAAGAAGAGGTAAACCATTAGAAATATCTCTTATTACTGCTCCAAAGCCTAAGGAAATTGCCCAAGTAGTAAAGCCTGAAGAGGTAAAAAAAGAACTTTTAGGAATTGAGGTTAGCGAGATTACTCCTGATCTAAGAGAAAAGTATAATTTATTTGAGACAGAAAAAGGAGTAATAATTGTTAAAGTAGATCCAAATGGTCCAGCTCACAATGTAGGACTATCTTCTGGAGATGTGATAAAGATGATTGATCATACCAAGGTTAACAATTTAAGTGATTTTAACAAAGCTATGGAAAAAGTTAAACCTGGAGATATAGTTCTGCTTCGGGTTCGTCACGGAAAATGGACAATGTTTGTTACTATACAGACCAGAAAATAATAAGATATGGATAATTCAGTAAAAAAGCTTATTGAAAACAACCTTCGCCAGGCACTTTTCCAGATTAAAAAGAAAGGTTTTTCCTATCACAGACTTCCTCCCATAATTATCACTCAACCTAAAAAGAAGGAATGGGGAGATCTATCCACTAATCTCCCCTTTTCCTTATCTAAGATAAGTGGAGAATCTTCTCTGGAAATAGGAAGAGCTTTAGTTACCCATCTTAAGGGAAGCGATCTTTTCTCCCGGGTAGAATTTGCCCCTCCTGGATTTATAAATTTCTTTTTTTCACCTTCTTATCTAAAAGAAACCATTAGAAAGATAGTTACTGAGAGGAAAAATTTCACTCGCTTTTCAGAGGGGAAAAATAAATTAGTTCAGGTGGAGTTCATCTCAGCTAATCCTACAGGTCCTTTGCATATAGGTCATGGCAGAGCAGCCGCTTTTGGAGATAGTTTAGCTAATGTCCTATCCAAGGTTGGATATCAAGTGCAGAAGGAGTACTACGTAAATGATATGGGAGGTCAAATTAAAAGATTAGCCTATTCTCTTTGGGCCAGGATGCAAGAGCTGGAGGGAAAACGGGTTTCCTTTCCTAAGGATGGATACAGGGGAGATTATTTAATTCCCATAGCTAAAAAAGCTCAAGAGGAACTTGGAGAAAAAATAAGAAAGATTAAAGATGAGAGTAAAATAATTCCCATTTTAACTAAATTTGTAGTTAAGGAAATTTTAAAAAATATCAGGGAGGATCTTGATAAATTTGGAGTAAAATTTAATAACTGGTTTTTTGAATCCACTTTATATCAAAACAACGAGCTAAAAAAAACTATTTCTTTTCTTAAAGAGAAAGATTTTCTCTATGAGAAGGAAGGAGCTCTATGGTTTAAAACATCGTTAATTTTAAAGGGAAAACAGGACCGTGTCTTAAGAAGAAAAAATGGAGATTACACATACTTTGCCAGCGATATTGCTTATCATAAAGATAAACTAAAAAGAGGGTTTTACAGAGTTATTGATATATGGGGAGCTGACCATATTGGATATGTTCCTCGAATGAAGGCAGCTGCTGAGGTTCTTGGTTATCCTCCCGAAGCTCTTAAGATGGTAATTTATCAGTTAGTTACATTAAAGAAGGGAGAAAAAAGGGTTTCTGCTTCCACTCGAGAAGGGGAATTTATCACTTTAAAAGAGGTTCTTAAAGAGGTAGGCAGGGATGCCGCTCGCTTTTTCTTTGTTTTAAGGACTGCTGATTCTCACCTTGATTTTGATCTGGAGCTGGCTAAAAAGCAAACGCCAGAGAACCCTGTCTTTTACATTCAATATGCTCATGCTCGAATTTGCAGTATTTTAGAAAAGGCAAAAAAGATGGGGATATTGTTAGAGGAGCCTGAAAAAGTAAATCTGGATTTATTAACTACTCCCGAGGAAAGAGATATAATGAGTTATCTCGCCCTTTTACCTGATTGCTTAAAAGAAGCTGCTGATAGTCTGGAGCCCCACCATTTAGCTGTTTATCTACAAGAGCTGTCTTCACTTTTCCATTACTTTTATACCCGCCACAGAGTAATCTCTGAAAATAAAGAGCTAACCAATGCCCGTCTTATTCTTATACAAGCAGTAAAAATTGTAATAGCTGATGTGCTCAACATCTTAGGAATTTCTGCTCCCTCCAAGATGTAACTTTATCTTCCCTTGACAAAATTTTCTTATGTGGTAATATTTGCTCAGTAATAAAAATAAAGGAATAAATAAATGCAAAAACCCTTTGCTGTAGAGAGAAAGGATCAAATCTTAGGGTTGATTCAACAAAAGGGAAGAGTCACTGTTGATGAGCTTATAAAGGGCTTTAAAGTAAGTGGAGCTACCATAAGACGTGATTTGGAATTTTTGGAGCGCCAGGGTTTAATTACCAGAGCTCATGGAGGAGCTATAAGTAAAAGCAGGGTATCTCTTGAACCCAATTACTTTGAAGAAAAACAAAAGTTCTTGGAGGAAAAGAGAAGAATTGGTAAGAAAGCAAGCAAATTAGTGGAGGAAGGGGAAGTAATATTTTTAGAAACAAGCACTACTATCCTTGAGATAGCTAAAAATATTAAGAATAAAACTAATCTTACAGTGGTTACCAATTCTTTAGATATTGCCCAGGAGCTACATCAAGCAGAAGGGATTGACTTAATTATGACTGGGGGAAACTTGAGAAAAAGAATTCATGCTTTAATGGGTCCTTTAGCTGAAGTTACTCTTTCTCAAATGAGAATAGATAAGGCTTTTATGGGGGTTAGTGCTCTTGATATAGATTATGGGATGACTACAGCTAATGTAGAGGAAGCTCAAACCAGAAAAAAAATCATTGAAGCTTCTAATAAGATAATAGCAGTAACAGATCACTCCAAGTTTGGCAAACAAAATTTTATCTTTGTAATCCCGATAGAAAAGATAGATATAATAGTTACCGACAAAGGAATCTCTCCACAAATTAAAAAAGAGATGGAAAGAAAAGGGGTAGAGGTAATAGTAGCATAAAAACTTGACAAATTTTTCATATATGCTATAATATAATCACAAATAAAACAAAAAATAAGAGAATGCACAATGGAAAAAATGAAAGCTGCTCTTTTTTATGGCAAGAAAGAGGATATTCGGCTAAAGGAAATTGATATTCCTAAAATAGCTGAGGATGAGGTTTTAATTAAAGTTAAGGCTTGTGGGATATGTGGCTCTGATGCTCGTAGTTATTTTAATGGGGCCCATGAAAGGTATAAGGCCCCTGTAATTTTAGGTCATGAGGTTGCTGGAGAGATATCTAAAATAGGGAAAGATGTGAATAACTTT
>JAGHCO010000253.1 GCA_021160405.1 Candidatus Aerophobota bacterium | reverse complement strand
GTACTTATACTTACTGTTCATACAAGGTAGAGAAAGTCTTAGGTTACACTCAAGAAGAAATAGTGGGTAAAACGCCATTTGATTTTATGGATAAAGAAGAAGCATTAAGAGTTAAGAAGATATTTAAAAATATTGTAGCAGAGAAAAAACCTATTGTAAATCTTGAGAACTGGAATATTTCAAAGGATGGAAGAAGAATTTGCTTACTTTCCAATGGTGTTCCTATTTTTGATGATGAGAATAATTTTATAGGCTACAGGGGTGCAGATAAAGATATCACTTCTCAGAAGAAAGCTGAAGAGAATCTAATTTACGAGCATAACTTATTCCAGGCGCTTATGGATAATATGCCGGATCTTATATATTTTAAAAATACTAAAAATCGATTTGTGAGAGTTAATAAAGCAAGAGCTAAGATATCGGGCACTATTCCTGAAAATATGATTGGAAAAACTGACTTTGACTTTTATCCAGAAGATGAAGCTAAAAAATGCTTTGCAGATGATAGTTGGGTAATGAAAACAGGCAAACCTATCAAAGATAAAATAGAGAAATTAACTTACTTTGATGGAACAAAGCATTGGGTATCTGTCACTAAGATACCCTGGTATAATGATAAGGGTAAGATAATAGGAACTATAGGTATCTCTCGAGATATTACTGAAATCAAAAAACTGGAGGATAAGATAAGGAACCAGAATGAGAAATTAAGGTTAACTAACGAAAAGCTACTCGAGCTTGACAAGATGAAGGACGATTTTATGTCCACTGTTTCCCATGAGTTTAGAACTCCTCTAACTTCAATTAAGGGATCGGTCGATATTATCCTTAAAGGAATATCTGGCTCTATTGATGATAAGGCTCGAGAAATTCTTTCTATCTGTGAGAGAAATACTACTCGATTAATTAATCTCATCAATGATTTTTTAGATTTACAAAGGATAAAATTAGGTAAAGTTAAAATAAAGAAAGAATTAACAGATTTGGTATCTGCAACACATAAAGCTATAGAGGAAATTCAAAGCTTTGCTAAAGAAAATAAGGTAAACCTTAAGGAAGATTTTCCTAGAAGGGAGGTTAAAATCTGGGTAGATGGTGATAAATTTTCTCAGGTGATCCGTAACCTTCTCTCAAATGCAATTAAATTTAGCCCTGGAGGGACCGTAACCGTCAAAATAGAAGATAAAGAAAATCTTGTAAAGGTGAGTGTTTCTGATACAGGGATTGGTATTCCTCGAGATAAACTTGATAGAGTATTTGAAAAATTTGCCAGGATAGATTCTGGAACTAATAAGTGGAAAGGAACAGGACTTGGGCTTTCTATCTGCAAGGAAATTGTTCAAAAACATAAAGGCAAGATATGGATAGAATCAAAGATGGGGAAGGGAAGCAAATTCACATTTACCCTTCCTAAATAAAAAAGAAAAAAGGGGACAGGCTACTTTTTTTTGAAAAAAAAGTAGCCTGTCCCCTTTTTTTCTACAGATTATCCAGATTCCTCTTCACCAATTTGAGGTCTTCTTGGAATGTAGCCTTCCACGGTGCTCTATAGATAAGGGCAGCGGGATGAAATGTAGGGATAATTATCGTGGTATCGTTAAGTTGATAAACTTTTCCTCGAAGACGAGTGATACCCTGGATAGTATTTAAAAGAACCTGAGTGGAAAATTTTCCCAGAGTGCAGATAATTTTGGGATTAATAATTTTTATCTGCTCTCTCAGGTAAGGAAGGCAAGCAGAAATTTCCTCAGGTTTTGGGTCTCGGTTACCGGGAGGACGACACTTAATAACATTGGCAATGTAAATCTTATCGTTAGAGATGCCCTCTTTTTTAAGGCTTTCCCTTAAAAGTTGACCTGCTGCTCCTACAAAAGGCTTTCCTCTTAAATCTTCGTCTCTTCCCGGAGCCTCTCCAACCAGCATTAATGGTGCCCGAGGATTCCCTTCCCCAAAAACTATATTTGTTCTGGTCTTATATAAATTGCAGAGTTTACAGTTCTTCATACTCTGATAAAAATTCTCCAGAAGAACTTGAGGGTCCTGTTTTTTTTCTCTTTTCTCCATTCCTCTTTTTTCCTCAAGATAGCGACGAAAAAGCCTCACAACTTCTAAATATTCAGAAATTAAATCTTGCATTTCCTCGTTTGTCTCGTTAACACGTTAGCCTTTTACCTCTTTTACCCATCTACCCATTAACGCTTTTACGCATTACATACTACATATTACCGATTTGCCCTTGCCTCTTTAATATATTAAAGGTTTTATAATCTGGCGGGGAAGCAAATTTTTACGGGTAATCTGGTAGTATATTTTTCTTTCTCCCTTAGGGGGAACCTCTATCTCATACTTAATAAGGTGAGCATCTTCCTTAATATACTCCTCTGGCTGGGAGATAAGCATCTCCCAGCTATCGGGAATGTGCTCTCTTACCTCAACTTTTATCTGTTTTTCTTTTAAATTTTTTAAGGTAATCTCATATCCTTCCTCAGTGTCGTAAACTTGAATAATCCCTCTCTCATTTCTCCTTATATTTATTTTTTTAAATTCCAGCATCTCTTTTTTTATCTGAATATCTTGAACCTTTCCCACATATAGTCTCAACTCTTGATTTGAGGGTGTTTTCTTAATTTCACCCTCTCCTAAAAAACTTAACTCTCCCCCCTTCTCCTGGTAAATTCTCACCTTTCCTGAAGGAATAAAATCTCTATTTAAGGGAGAGCCTTTGCCATTAAAGAATTGATACAGCAAAGCTACCTTATCTCCCCATTTTTCCTTATCAAAGATATATATTTTTCGTAAGGGGATACTTTCCACTTTAAAATGAGGTAATCTTTTCTCTTCCCTATTTTTTATATCTGTTTGCCAGTGAGTTTTATCCTCACTAAAAAGGTCCACTTTCTTAAAATCCTCCCCACTTTCATTGCAAATGGTAAAATAAGCTTCAAGAGAAATTTTATCTTCCCTCTCATTTACCTTAGCTCGATACTGATCATAGCTTATCCAACCACTTAAAAGGTAGGAGAGCTGTGATAGTTCTTTACCTTCCTTTACACTATCAATTTCCCAGATAAGGGAAGATGGCTGATTTAAAGAGGAGATTTCCCTTAAGATACTTACTTTTTCTGGTTCCTGCAGGAAACAAATTTTAACTGAATCTGGATTAATTCTCGCCTTTTCCCAGCTAAAATTAACCTCATTTATCCCGAGGGTAAGCTCAAGATAGCGTTTTTCCTGAACAAGAGCTTGCCCATTTCCCTTTAGTTTTACACTAACAGATTCTCGTGAAGGGAGGATAATTAGCTTTGCTTCTCCAAAAGTTTGGCTAATTAGGATAAAGAAAATAGCTGTTCCTATTACCGATAAAAAACTTTTTCCTAAAGGTTTCAAAAATTTTGCTGAAGTTTTTCTCATCTTAATCTTACCTTTTTTCCAATGTGATAAGCTATCTCTTTTTCCCCTTTAGCAGGGATATCTAATAAGAATTCCAGAGCCCCAGCTTCTTTCTTTGAGGGAAGAATGCTTGAGCCAAGCAAATCCCATTCTCCGGATATCTCTTCTCTAATCTTTAATTTGACTATTTTGTTGAGGAAGTTTTGTGACTTTAATTGATATTTTTCCTCTTCCCTGTATCCAACTAAATCTTTGCGCACACTAAATTGTAGTCTACTCCTTAGATAACCTTTTAACTTTCGATCCACCCTCACCTTACAAGTTGAACCAAGGTTAATCTCTACTTTTCCCTTAGAGGAGATATACTTTATCTTATCTTCCCCCAAATAATTTAGGGTTTTATCTGTCTGTCTTTGCAAGATTCTAATAGGTCCGGGGGGAAGAGGAAACCTCTCCTTATTTTCAAATTTATAAAACTTTACTGCATAAGGACCCCATTTATTTAAATTAAAGCAGTATAAAACTTCTAATGGAATATCCTTAGAGGTAAAGAGGGCTAACTTTACCTTTTTCTTATCTTCAATATCACTCTTCCCTTTAATGCGGAAAAGGTGATACTCTGAAATTTTTTCCTTTTCAATAACCTGAGGATGAATAATTCTTCTTTCACTTCCCTCGTTTTTTTCTAAAGCTATAGCTTTAAGAACTCTTCTTTTCTCCTCTCTCTTTTTTTCCTTAAGCAGATGAATGGGCCCTGTTATAAGAATAACTTCTGCTTTCCTGTAGTCCTTCCCACTTTTGTTTTCTATCTTTACCCATCCTTTGAGAGAAGAAATTAAGTTCTCTTCAGGGTTAACTTCGGCATCATATCCCGCTTCCCAGAAAAGACCACTGGTAAAGTAAGATATCTCTACCAGCTCCCTTAAGTTCTGAGAAGACTCAATTTTCCAGATAATAAAATCTTTCCCATCTAAAGGTAAAACTGCTTCTTTAATACTCACTTCCTTAGGATGTTGAAGAGCTTCCAACTTAATGGAGGAAGAATCTATCCATGTTCCGGCCCAACTAAATTGAACCTCATTTAACCCTACTTTTAAATTTAGATAGTGCTGCTCTCGAATAAAGCTGAGGTTTCCCTCATAAATAGTTACTATTACACGAGATGCAGGAGAAATAGTAGAAAAACTTATATGAGCTGAAGCAGGATAAAAACAAAGGCTAATTCCCACCAGCACTAAAGTTCCGATAGCCAAAAGTTTTCTCATTTTATTTATCTTATTTAAAATTGTAACTATGATTTACTTGGTGTCTTCGTGTCTTGGTGGCTACATGTTTAATTTAGCACAAGCTAAAAAATTGTCCAGTGCAGCTATCTTCTTTCCTCTACATCTACTCTTTACTCTGTTCAGTGGTGATGCGACCATCAATGTAAAGAGGAATCCCCTTTTCAGCTCTATCCGCTTCCCACCAGCGCAAAAGTTTTTGTCCTCCAACTTTATCAATGTTAAGATTTACATCTAAGACCTGTCTTCCAGTTAAAGCAACAGCTTTTTGAGAGGTAAGAAGGGGTTTAAACAGCAAAGCTACTAAAGCTATAGCTATCACTGTGAGGATAACTTTACTATACCAGTCTAATTTATGAACTACAACTTGTTGCATGTTGCGCCTCCTTTAGAAAATTTATTTCCTAGTATAATATATCATTTTTAATTCATCCTGTCCAGAATCTCGCCTATTTGGTCTAATCCAACCTTGAACGTCGAACGAATAATTTTTTGACTTCTCTTTTCTTTTTGTTATACTAATTTAAAAGATGAGTTGTAGTTTGAAATATCAAATATAGGAGATACTGATGGAGAGAATTTACATTTTTGATACTACTCTTCGAGATGGAGAACAGACACCTGGAGCATCTCTTAACATTGATGAAAAGTTAAAAATTGCTTACCAGTTGGAAAAACTTAAAGTTGATGTAATTGAAGCTGGTTTTCCAGCCTCTTCTTTGGGAGATTTTGAGGCAGTAAAAGCTATTTCTGAGCAGATAAAAGAGCTTGTTATCGCTGCTTTAGCCAGAGCTCTACCTTATGATATTAAAAAAGCTGGAGAAGCTATTAAAGAAGCTAAAAAAGGAAGAATCCATACCTTTATAGCCACCTCTCCCATTCATATGAGATACAAATTGAGGAAATCTTCCAAGGAGGTTATTAAATTAGCTGTGGAAGCAGTGAAAATGGCTACAGAGTATGCTCCAGAGGTTGAGTTTTCTCCTGAAGATGCCTCTCGAAGCGACAAATCCTTTCTTTATGAGATAATTGAGGCTGTTATTGAAGCGGGAGCAAGAATAGTTAATATTCCCGACACTGTGGGATATTCTACTCCTCAGGAATTCAAAGCTTTAATAGAGGGAATTGTGCAAAATATTCCCTCTATTAAAAATAAACAGGCTCTTTTAAGCGTTCACTGCCATAATGACTTAGGGATGGCTACAGCAAACTCTCTTTCTGCAGTGATAGGAGGAGCAAGACAGATAGAGTGCACAATAAATGGTATTGGAGAAAGAGCTGGTAATGCATCTTTAGAGGAAGTAGTGATGGCTCTTAAAACCAGGGAGGACTTCTTCCATTTTTATACTAAAGTTAATACCCAACAAATTTACCAGGTTAGTCAATTAGTATCTCATCTTACAGGCATTCCTATTCAACCCAATAAGGCAGTGGTGGGAAAAAATGCTTTTCGACATGAGGCCGGTATTCATCAAGACGGAATGCTAAAAGAGGAAACTACTTATGAGATAATGACTCCCTCTTCTATAGGCCTTAAAAAGGGTGAGCTTGTTTTAGGTAAACTTTCCGGAAGGCATGCTTTCCAGGAAAGATTAAAAAAATTAGGGTTTCATCTTACTAACGCTCAACTAAAGAAAGCTTTTGATTCTTTTAAAAAATTAGCTGACAAGAAAAGAGAAATATTTGATGAGGATCTAATCTTCATAGCAGAGGAGCAAACAGTTCAAATGCCGCAAGCTTATTCTCTTGAATATATTCATACAGTTACCGGCAACAAAATTTTGCCTACAGCTACAGTAAGGATTAAAAAAAATGACCATATTTTCCAGGAAGCTGCCTGTGGAGATGGACCAGTTGATGCTGCTTATAGAGCTATAGATAAAGTGTGTGGATTAAATTTAACTTTGGTAGATTACTCTATACAATCTTTAACTAAGGGCAAAGATGCCCTGGGGGAGGTTAGAGTAAAAGTTAAGGGAAAAGACACCTTAGTTTTAGGACGGGGAACAAGTACAGATATTATTGAAGCCAGTGCTAAAGCCTACCTTGATGCTATAAATCGCTGGCTTTTTCGGGAGAAAAAGAGGGATGAGAAAAGAGATAGAGAAATTAAGTAAAACTGCTCAAGATAGGATAAGCCAGGCAAGAACTAAAGAGGAACTGGAAGAGCTAAGGATAGAGCTGTTGGGGAGAAAACAGGGACAGATCACTAAGTTTATAAAGAGAATTCCTAATCTTTCCTTAGAGGAAAGACCCTTAGTTGGAAAACTAATTAATGAGGTGAAGATAAAAGTTAAGAAGAGTTTAGAGAAGCGAGCAGAAGAGATATCCCAGGAAAAGAAAGGCAAAAAAATTGACATTACTCTTCCTGGGAAAAGGCCTTCTCTGGGTACTCTTCATCCCATTACTCAAACCTTGAAAGAGATTGAAAGCATTTTTATCGGTCTTGGTTTTCAGGTGATTACAGGCCCAGAGATAGAAACAGAGTATTATAACTTTGAAGCTCTAAATATACCCAAATATCATCCAGTTAGAGATGAACAGGATTCCTTTTATTTAGATGATACTCATCTTTTAAGGACTCAAACTTCTCCAGTTCAAATTCGAGTAATGGAAAAAAATCAACCTCCCATTCGTATGATCTCCCCAGGGAGATGTTACAGAAGAGATGCTATTGATTCCTCACATTTCCCCATATTTCATCAGGTGGAAGGACTGGCTGTAGATAGAAAAGTTACTTTTTCTGACCTCAAAGGTTCTCTTACCTATTTTGTTCATAGAATGTTTGGGAGAAAAACTCGTCTTCGTTTTAGACCCAGTTATTTTCCCTTTACCGAGCCCAGTGCTGAGGTAGATATCAGTTGCATTATCTGTAAAGGTTCTGGATGCAAAGTTTGCTCTAACAAAGGATGGTTGGAGATTTTGGGTTCGGGAATGGTGGATCCGGAAGTTTTTAAGAAGGTAGGCTATGACCCTGAGAAATACCAGGGGTTTGCCTTTGGAATGGGCGTGGAGAGAATCTGTATGTTAAAATATGGTATTGATGATATTCGTTTATTTTTCCAAAATGATATTCGGTTTCTACGTCAGTTTTAAAATGTTTAGCCCCTAAGTCACCAAGGCACAAAGGAGTGATATAACCTCGTCCATTGGTTCTGTCTAAGTCTATTTCGTTAGTTTCGTTAACTTTTACTTATTTACCTTTAGCCTCTTTTACGCATTTATCTTGGTGGCTAAATATTAAAATAAGGTGAAAAATGATTGAGTTTGAATCTTCTCCTAAGGGTTTGAACAATATAGCCACTGAGCTATTCGTGCCTCAGATAAAGGTAATAGGGATTGGAGGAGGTGGATGTAGAGTTATCTCTCGTTTAAAGTCTATAAAAAGAGGATTTATAAGGTTTACTGCTCTGGATACTAGTAAAAAGGAGCTGGAAAACTGTGAAGTTGAGGAAAAAATCCTGCTGGAAAACTCCTTTACTCAGGGATGGGGAACAGGAGGAGATTCACAAATAGGAAGAAAAGCTGCTATGGAAGGAGAGAACAAGTTAAGAGAAATTTTAAGGGGGGTGGATTTACTTTTCCTGGTTTGCGGCTTAGGCAAAGGAATAGGCTCAGGTGCATCTTCTGTGGTAGCTCAAATTGCTAAGGAACTGGGTTGCCTAACTATTGGTTTTTTTATCCTTCCCTTTTATTTTGAAGGAGAGAAAAGAGTATCTCAAGCTAAAAAAGCTCTGGAAAAATTAGGAGAGCTTGTAAATGGCTTAATGATAATTAACAACGATTCTCTTTTAAAGCTGGACAACCCTCAAGGTTTACTTTCCCTTGAAGAAGGATTTAGGAAAGTAGATGAACTCTTAGAAATTTCTCTTAAGGCTATGGAATATTTGCTTTTTACTCCTGGTTTAATTAGTATAGATTTTGCTGATGTAAAAAATGCTCTGTCAAAAAAAGGTGAAGTTAAGATAACTATAGGAAAAGGTAAAGGGGAAAAAGCTGGAGAAGAGGCGGTTAGACAGGCTTTGTCCTCACCTTTATGGGGAGGGATATCTTTAAAGAAGACCAGCTCTATCCTTCTTGGTATAAGAGGAGGAAAAAAGTTAAGTTTAAATGAATTAGAAAAAATGGCTTTAACTATACAGGAAGAAGCAGAAGATACTACTGAATTTAGTATGGGGGTGAGTATAGATGATGAGTTATCTAACGAGGTTATTCTTACCTTAGTAGCTTCTGGGATTAAGATGGAAAAAGAAGTTAAGAGGGAAAAACCCTATCAAGAAAAATTGGATTTGGGAACTTATGATGAGGATAATTTGGATATCCCTACTTTTTTAAGGAAGGGGAATAACTAAAAATGTGGAAGAGTTTCAACAGGAACAAAGGTAAAATTGCCGGAGGATTAACTGGCTTAGCAGCAGCTTTTCTATTGATATTTGCCTGGCCTATAATCCTGATTATCTTTATGGTAATTATAGGAGTTTTCTTAGGAGAAATCTTTGATATTTTTAGAAGGGTGCAGAATCGCGTAGAGGAGATTTTCCCAAAGAAAACTTCAGAGAAAAAAAGTAAAGATGAGCCCAATTAAAATTACTACTCCTCTTAAAGAAGAAATTGTCCTGTCCCTTAAGGCAGGGGATGAGGTATTCATTAGTGGTATTGTATATACAGCTCGAGATGCTGCTCATTTGCGCTTGGTTAAATTAATTAAACAGGGCAGACCTCTTCCCATTGATTTATCTAATCAAGTTATCTATTACACAGCTCCTACTCCCCCTAAACCAGGAAAACCTTTTGGTAGTTGCGGTCCTACCAGTAGCTACCGGATGGATGAATTTACCTCTTATCTTTTGGCTAAGGGATTGCGGGGAATGATAGGAAAGGGGCAAAGGTCTTTCCAAATTAGAGAACTTTTAAAGAAATACCGGGCAATTTACTTTCTTGCCTTAGCAGGAGGAGGAGCTTATTTATCCAGTAAAGTAAAGAAAGCTAAGTTAATAGCCTTTGCCGATTTAAAGGCAGAGGCTATATATAAGTTATGGGTGCAGGATTTTCCTGTAATAGTAGGGATAGATGCTGAAGGTAAGGATATTTACCGGAGGTTAAACTAAGAGGAGAAGAAATGAGAAGAAGAAATGGAAGGGAAGCAGATGAGCTTCGAAAAATTGTTATAGAAAGAGGCTTTATTAAATATGCTCAAGGGTCTACCCTGATAAGTTTTGGTAATACTAAAGTGCTCTGTGTAGCTATGGTTGAGGAAGGAGTTCCTCATTTTTTAAGAGAGAGCGGGAAAGGATGGCTTACTGCTGAATATTCTATGATGCCTTATGCTACACCTAATCGATCTCCCCGTGAGATAGAGCAAAAAAGGGGAAGGTCTTACGAAATTCAAAGATTAATAGGTAGATCTTTAAGAGCAGTAGTTAACCTTGATATGCTAAGAGATAAAACTATCTGGATGGATTGTGATGTTTTACAGGCTGATGGAGGTACCCGCTGTGCGGCTATAACTGGTTCTTTCCTTGCTCTTTTGGAAGTGGATCAGTGGCTTAGAGAAAAGGGAATAATTGAATCCTCAATTATTAAAGAGTGGTTAGCTGCTGTAAGTGTGGGAATTGTTAAGGATGAGATGCTCTTAGATCTTTCCTTTTATGAGGACTCAAAAGCTATGGTAGATATGAATTTAGTAATGACTGATGGGGGCAGGGTAGTGGAAGCTCAGGTAAGCGGAGAAGGATTTTCCTTTTCTCGAGAAACACTTAATGATCTTCTTAACCTGGGTGAAAAAGGAATAAAAGATTTAATTAAACTTGAAAAAGAAGCTTTTGGAGAGAGTAGATGGAGGTAGTTTTAGCTACCAGAAATGTGGATAAAATAAATGAGATAAAAGATATACTTAAAAACTTGAGGTTAAAAATATTAACTTTCAAGGATTTCCCTAACTTACCTTATGTGAAGGAAGAAGGGAATACTCTTGAGGAAAATGCTTTGCTTAAGGCAAGATGCGTATCTCATTTTACTGATAAGGTAGCTTTAGCCGATGATTCTGGATTAGAAGTGGAAGCTTTGAAGGGAGCCCCAGGAGTGTTCTCTTCTCGCTTTGCTGGTCCTGGAGCAACTTATGAGGATAACAATCGAAAACTTCTATCTTCTTTAAGAGATATCCCTGATGAAAAAAGGAAGGCATTGTTCAGATGTGTAGTAGCTCTGGTTGATCCTCGAGGAAAAGAGAGAATAGTAGAAGGGGTGTGTAAGGGGAAAATTATCTCAGAAGCAAGGGGCAAAAATGGTTTTGGGTATGACCCTCTGTTTCAACCTGAAGGATCTGATAAAACTTTTGCAGAGATTTCACCAAAAGAGAAAAATCAAATTAGCCATCGGGCTAAAGCCTTACTTAAAGCTAAGATGATACTTGAGGAGTGGGCATCTTCCAATTCTACTTTAGTAGTAGGACTTACAGGCAATATTGGTTGTGGAAAAAGCACTGTAGCGGATATGTTTAAGGAAATGGGTGCCTATGTAATTGAAGCTGATAGGATAGGGCATTTAATCTTAAAAAGAGAGGAAGTTAAAGAAAAACTGGTTAACTTATTTGGCGAATCTATTCTGGATAAAGATAAAAAGGTCTCTCGAAAAAATTAAGAGGGATTGTTTTTAAAGATAAGGAAAAACTAAAGAAGCTAAATTCCATTCTTCATCCTTTAATAGGACAAGTAGTGAGTGAAAAAGTTAAATCCAGCAATAAAGAAGTGGTAGTGGTAGAGGCAGCTTTAATTTTTGAGGCGGGGTGGGAATCAATTATGGACAAAATTGTAGTTGTTAACTGTTCTAAAGATAAACAAATAGAGAGGATAAGAAAGAGCACCTCTTTGACTATGGATGAAATTGAAGCTATAATGAGGGCTCAGCTTCCCTCTCAAGAGAAAATCTCCAGAGCTGATTTTGTTCTGGAAAATGATGGTGATTTAAATCATCTAAGGGAGAATGTAAAAAAATTATGGGTGAAAATGGGGTCGTGTCTTAACATTTGACATTTCCCTTTCCATCATATCATAACACAATTGATTCAACCTTACAAAATGTCAAATGTTAAGACCCGACCCCTACAGTGAATCACAATGAAGATTAGCAAAAATAAAGTAGCTCAAATTTTCAGGGAAATAGCTGATTTTCTCTCCATAAAGGGAGAAAATCCCTTTCGGATAAGAGCTTATGAAAAAGCTGCCGATGCCTTAGAGCATCTCTCAGGTGATTTGGAAGAGCTCTACCGAAGAGGAAAATTAAAAGGTGTCCCTGGCATAGGCAAGGGAATGCTGGAAAAAATTGAAGTTTTGCTATCTACGGGAACTCTCCCAGCTTATGAACAGTTGAGAGCCGAATTCCCCCCTGGTTTAGTTGAAATCCTTTCTATTCCAGAGGTGGGACCAAAGACAGTCAAACTTCTCTATGAAAAAGTTGGGGTGAAGAGTGTAGATGATCTTGAGATGGCTGTCCAATCTCACAAATTAAGAAACCTTCCTGGAATGGGAGCTAAAACAGAGGAAAATATTGTTAAAGGTCTAAAACTTTACAGGATGAGAAGGTCTCGTATTCTTTTGGGAACAGCTCTTCCTCTTGTGGGTGAGGTAATTTTAGAATTAAGAGAGAGGGCATCTTCCTGGATAGAGAAAATATCTCCTGCTGGAAGTTTAAGAAGAGGAAAAGAAACTATAGGAGATATTGATATTCTTGTTACCTCATCCAATCCTTCTTCCCTTATGGATGCTTTTACCAGCCTTTCCTTTGTGAATGATATTTTAGCTAAGGGAGAGACAAAATCCAGCATCTTAACTCCTCAAGGGCTTCAAATAGATTTAAGAGTTGTAGCGCCTGAATCTTTTGGAGCTGCTATCCAGTACTTTACAGGTTCCAAATCTCACAACATAAATTTAAGGGAAAGAGCTATAAAAAGAGGATTGAAGATAAATGAGTATGGAGTGTTTACTCAAGAAGGGAAAAAGATTGCTGGAGAAAGGGAAGAAGAGGTTTATCACTGTCTTGATCTTTCCTTTATTCCTCCAGAGTTAAGAGAAGACAGAGGAGAGATAGAGGCAGCAGAGGAGGATAAACTTCCTCATTTACTAACAGAGGAGGATATCAAGGGAGACTTTCATATACATACCACAGGAAGTGACGGAAGGGATAGTATTGAAGATATGATTCAAAGAGCGAGAGAGAAAGGATACCAGTATATAGCTATAACTGACCATTCTTCTTCTCTTAAGGTAGCAAGGGGTTTAAGTGAGCAGGATGTCTTATCTCAAGCTGAAAGAATTAAAAAGATAAATTCCTCTCTCAATAACTTCAGGGTTTTCTCGGGAACGGAGGTAGATATTAGAGCAGATGGAACTCTTGATTTTTCTGATGAGGTGTTGAAAAAGCTTGATATAGTAATTGCTGCTGTCCACACAGGATTTAAACAGGATGAGCGTAAGATGACTTCCCGAGTAATTAAAGCTCTGCAGAATCCCTATGTTAAGATTCTTGCTCATCCCACAGGTAGATTGTTAGGGGAAAGAGAGGCCTGCGCTATTGATTTAAATAAAGTAATGCAAGTAGCTAAAGATAGAGGTGTATGGTTGGAAGTAAACTCTCAGCCACAAAGATTGGATTTAAATGATGTATGGGCAAGGGAAGCTAAAAGGAGAAAGATACCAATAGTTATTAATACTGATGCTCATAACAAGCAAAGTTTAGATTTAATTAAATTGGGAGTAGTCACTGCTCGAAGAGGCTGGCTGGAAAAAGAAGATGTGATAAATACTCTCCCCTTAGATAAGCTTTTAACCCTCCTTAAATAAAAAATATCCCCTTGACAAAATATAAATATTAGTTATAATATGAATAAAACTAGTTCGATAAAGAGAGTAAACCAGAATGGGAATTACTATAAGAGATGTTGCGAAGCTTGCTGGAGTTGCTGTATCTACAGCCTCTCTCGCTTTAAACAATAAGGAAAGAGTGAGCGAGGCTACCAGAAAAAAAGTTATCGAAGCAGCTCGAAAATTAAATTACTATCCAAGTAGTATTGCTAAAAGATTTGCCTTAAATAAGACCCATACCATAGCTCTTTGTGCTTTCATAAGTGGAGAGCATCCCTTAGGTGGTTTCTATATGCCAGTCATTCAAGGAATAATAAATGTAGTAAATGCTAATAATTATAGCTTCCAGTTAGACATTAAAGGAGAGCATAAAAACAGTTCGACAAAGAGAGAAATACTTACAAGACTTGCCAAATATAGACTAGCAGATGGACTTATAATCCTTTCTCACTGGCCCCTCCAGGTTAAAGAGATACTGGATTTAGAGCAAATGAGCTTTCCCTACGTAGTGGTAGATGGTCATATTCCTGGAATAGATGTAAATTGTGTAGAGATGGATAATTTTGGTGGTTCTCTCAAATCAGTAGAATACCTAATTGGTTTAGGCCATAGAAGGATAGGATTTATAACCGGACCGCCTAATCAGCAAAGTTCTATAGAGAGGATAAAGGGATTTCAAGAGGCTTTAAGAAAAAACAGAATAGATTATGATAAAAGTCTTATTTTCCCTGGAGATTTCCACAAAAAAAGTGGCAGGGAAGGTATGAAGTATCTATTGAGCTTGCCCTCTCCTCCTTCGGCTGTATTTGTGGCCAACGATAATATGGCTTTAGCAGCAATAAAAGTTATAAAGGAGAAAGGCCTTAAGATACCTGAGGATATATCTATAGTAGGTTTTGATG
The DNA here is from genome assembly GCA_021160405.1 of Candidatus Aerophobota bacterium. Lineage (GTDB taxonomy): Bacteria > Aerophobota > Aerophobia > Aerophobales > JAGHCO01 > JAGHCO01. The sequence goes on along the minus strand of JAGHCO010000253.1, from coordinate 3,068 downwards.
ATATTGAGGCAGCTTCCCAAATTGATCCACCTCTAACCACCGTAAGACAACCCCTTTACAAAATGGGAGAAGAATCAACAAAACTACTTTTTAATCTGTTAAATAACAAGGAAGATAAACCTCGAAAGATTCTCTTAGATACCCGGTTAGTAATTAGAGAATCGTGTAGAGCATTATAAAAGGAGAAAAATTATGCTACTGAATGGAGTATGGGAATATAGTTTAAATGAGCTACCCGGAGATGATTATAAATGGGGAAAGATAAACATTCCTAACAATTGGTATTTGGAAGGAATTGAGCACAGTGGGGTAGTATATTTTAGAAAGAAATTTAAAGCTGATCCCCATCTTAATAAAGAATACATTCTCAAATTTTATGGTGTAGACTACTTCTCGGATGTATGGCTAAATGATATATATTTAGGATACCATAAGGGATATTTCCAACCCTTTGAGTTTTTAATCACACCTTACCTCAAGAAAGAAAACATTCTTTTAGTAAAAGTAAACTCACCCAAGGAAGATAACTGGCCTTTAAAGAAAAAGCTGATCAAAGGAATTTTTAATGATCATGACTGTAGGCCAGGATCCAGAAGTCCTGTATATGGACAAGACTACAATACTGGCGGAATATGGAATTCTGTAGAAATAATAGAAACAGATGGAATTAGAGTAAAACTGATCAAGATATACCCTCTTCTCCTTTCCTCTGGGAAAGCCATAGTGAGTATTGACTGTCAAATTGAAAATTATCGAGAGCCTCAAAAAGCTACAATTAAATATTCAGTAGAAGGATACAACTTTTCTACAGAGAGTATTTGCTCATCTAAGCAGGTCTTTCTCCAAAGAGGGAATAACAAAGTAAAGATAGCTGTCTTAATTGAAAAACCTAATCTTTGGTGGACCTGGGATTTGGGCAAACCAAATTTATATCAGGCAAGAATAGAAGTTGAAACAGAAGAGAAGAAAACGAAGCTTATCCAAATTTTTGGGATTAGGAAAATAGAGATAGACAAAGATTGGAGTTGGTATCTTAACAATAAACGCATATTTCCTCGAGGGACAAACATCATTCCCACTCAATGGTTAGCTGAATATACTAAGGAGAAGATAAAAAAGGATATCGAATTATTAAAAGAGGCTAACATAAATGCAGTTAGAGTGCATGGTCATATAACCAGAGAGGAATTTTATTCCAAATGTGATGAGGAAGGAATTTTAGTTTGGCAGGATTTTGCTCTGCAGTGGGGGTATGAGGATAGTGATGAGTTTATAGCCGAAGCCTGCTCTCAGATAGAAGATATGGTAAATTTTTTATTTAATCATCCCTGCATAGGTGTATGGTGCTGTCATAATGAACCCACCAATAGCAATAGAGAAAAATTAGACTTTGTTCTTTACCAGAAAGTTTCATCTTTAGATAGCACTCGGTATGTAAATATTGCCTCTGATCTTCGTTTTCATCATTATCCAGGATGGTACTACGGTGATTACAGAGAATTTTCAGGTCTACCAGGAAAACCTTTTATTAATGAATTTGGAGCACAGGCTCTTCCCTCTTTAGAGAGTCTAAAAGAGATGTTTTCACCCGAGGAGCTTTGGCCACCTAAATGGGAAAAGTGGGCCTACCATGATTTTCAGTATGATCAAACTTTCAATGTAGCTAAAATAGATAAGGGTAGAAACATTGAGGAGTTTATCAAAAATAGCCAGGAATACCAAGCTAAGTTGCTAAAATATGCTATTGAGTATTATCGAATGGCAAAGTTTAAAGAGATTAGCGGCATCTTTCAATTTATGTTTGTAGATTGCTGGCCAAGTATTACCTGGAGCGTAGTAGATTACAAAAGAATTCCAAAAAAGGGATATTACGCACTTAAAAAGGCCTATCAACCTGTCCTCCCAGTACTAAAAATAAGGCGAGAAAAAGTGTTGGAAGGAAAAAAACTAATAGGAGTATTATACGTAATTAATGATACTCCTCATCGATATGAGGGAGCCTCCATTCAGATAAGCCTGCAAAGAGAAGACAAAGTTTATTTTCAATTTGAGAAAGAAATTGATATACAAAGCAACTGTTCCCAATTAATCCATACCTCTTCATCTTTAAATTCTGAGTGGAAATCAACTAAAACACTTATTCCCGGAAAGTACACAATTGAGTTAACTTTAAAAGATAGGCAGGAAAAGATTCTGGGAATAAATCAATACTTTGTAGAAGTGGTCCCAGCAGAATTTAAAGATTAGAAAGAATTAGCTCTGGATTTGCGAGAAACATTTTACGCTCCCAAGGAGGAGGGTTAGAGCTGGAAATTAAGGTCGGAAGGAGATGAAAAAGTAACAAGGCTAAGTCCAGCTTGAGATAAAAGAAGTTCCCAAAGAAAAGTGTTGGATGATTGCTTTTGTAGTAAATGAGAGCTTTGATGAGAAAATGGACTTATCAAAAAGGAGATTCAGATGAAGATTGCCGTGTCGGGATGGAGTTTGCATAGGCGCTTTCAAACGGGTAAGTTAAAGCTGTTAGATTTCCCACCCAAGATAAGAGAAAAATTTGAGGTAAGAGGAATTGAGCTCAACTCTCCCTTTTTTGAATCCTTAGAAGATGATTATCTTGAAAGATTAAAGGAGCGAGTAAGAGAAAACGAGATGGAGGTAATAAACATCGCTGTGGATAATGAAGGCAACCTGGCTTCTTTAGACGAAAGAACCCGCCGACAAGCGGTGGAAAACCATAAAAAGTGGATATACATCGCTAAGAAAATAGGCTCTCCATCTTTCAGGGCAAATGCCGGTGGATATGACAGTGCCAATGAAGATGTTATCAAGGCCTGCATTAAGAGCTTTTCTGAGTTGTGCCAGGAAGCGAAAAGGGAAGACATTGTTATCCTTATCGAAAATCATGGAGGAATCAGTAGCAATCCTGATGTCATCATTAGGATAATACAGGAAGTAGGAAAGGGGATAGGTACCTGTCCGGATTTTGGGAACTTTCCTGATGAGATTCGCTATAGTGGATTAGAAAAAATAGCTAAATATGCCAGAGTTGCCCACGCCAAGTTTTATGGATT
>JAGHCO010000232.1 GCA_021160405.1 Candidatus Aerophobota bacterium | reverse complement strand
TTTATATAAAAATAAGTTATTAAAAACATAAAAATACCAATTATGTAAGCTAATGCAGACCCAAGTCCAAAACGACCCTTCTCAAAAGATAGTTCATAATCATACATCATTAAAGTTTTAGTAGCAGGATCCAGCCCAGTTAAAGTGTATATCTCATCAAAAACGGTAAAGGCAAATATCATAATAATAATGAGGGCAATAGTTAGCATTGGACGTAAAAGAGGGAGAGTTATATACCACAGGCAGGATCGAGCACCAGCTCCATCTACCTTTGCTGAATCGTAAAGCTCTAAAGGAATGGATTGAAGAGCACCGAGTAGCAGGATTGTGACAAAAGGTGTAAATCGCCAAACAAAGGTTAAAGTTGCCCAATTTAAGGCGGCAAAGGGGTCTTTTAGCCAGGGCTTATAAGAAGAGATAAGACCAAACTGGTATAGAATCCCGTTTAAAAAACCAAAGTCACCATTCAGTAGCCATTTCCACATAAAACCATTAACTACAGGTGGTATAGCCCAGGCCAGCATAACCAAAGCTCGTAGGATAGACCTTCCCTTAAAGCTCTCGTTAAGAACGAGGGAAAATACCAGGGCAATACATAGTATCATACCAACAGCTATTAGAACGAAATAAGCTGTTCTTTTTAAAGCTTCAAAAAAAAGAGGGCTCCTGAGAATCTTGATGTAGTTGTTTAAGCCAACAAAATGAGCTCTTGCAGGGAGTCTTGTATTATAGTACATCAGGCTAAATCTAAAGGATTGAATAGCTGGAAAATAAGCCATAAAGAAAATTAAGATAACCACTGGCATAAGGATTAAATATGCTAACCATTTCTCATTATCAGCAATATTATAAAAGCTTTCCTGCCATTTTCCCTTATTTTTGATTTTGTTTATAAGGGCGCCTGAAGAGGCGCCCTTATTACTTAATTTTTTCCCTTTACTCATATTCCTTCTTAAGCTCATATACGTAATTAGCCAGATGATTTACCGCTTGTTCTGGAGATATCTCATCCCTGACCATTCTCTTTATTGTATCGTTAGCTTCACTCTCAAATTCAGTATACCATGGAGCCTGATAAGGTATAGGGTGTATAAACTTTGCCTGCTCAGCCATCACATCAAAGCCCTCTATTTTACCTGCTTTTCCCAACTCAGCAAAAGCATCCTTGTTTGCTGGGAACATACCGTAGGCTTCGTAAAGGTATTTCTGAACTTTTGATTGGGTAAACCAGTCAATGAATTTGTAAGCCTCATCTTTTTTATTTGAAAATGCAGAGATACTCAGAGCAGCAGGCAAACTCCAGGTGAAGTGTTTATCCGGAAGAAGCAGATACTTAGCATTAGGAGCAACTTTTGATTTCTTAGGATCGTTGGAAATAGCTAAGGAACCCTGCCAGGCTTGATGGAAAACAGCCTTTCCAGCCCAGAAAGAAGGATGGGGATTAACACTTGTTATCCGCTCAGGCGAAATAAGCCCCTCTTTAAAGAAATCTCTTAACAATCTCATTGCTCTTAGTCCTCCTGAGCCGGGTTGATTAAATGTGGGATTGAGCTCTTTATCAAATAGTGGGTCTCCCATGGAAAGAGCTATCAAGTACCAACTCCACGCCCTGGCACCAAAAGTTATGGGATATTTTTTTATCCCCCTTTGTTTAATTTCCCGGCATAACTGGGTAAACTCTTTCCAGGTAGTAGGTACTGAAGCACCCATTTTTTCAAGAACGGAGGAATCGTAGTCTATCATTACCAACTGCTGATAAATGGGCACACCATATAAACGGTCTTCAATTCTAAATAAATTAACACCTATTAGTTTGTCCAGTAAGTCCGGAGAGACTATTTTATCAAGCTCTAAAATGCTCTTGCTGGAAGAGAAAACCCCTACGTTTGTTATTCCTACAAATATTACGTCAGCCGGGGCAATACCTCCTGCTGTAGCAGTCATCACTTTATCTCTTAGGGCTTTTTCATCTCCAATAGTGGTTACCTCAACTTTAATACCGGTTTGTTTTTCAAATTCACCGAGTAGACTCTTAGATGGAACTCCCCAGGAAGTTGTCATATAAATTATTCTCTCTTTTGCCATCGAAAATGCAGATGGTAGACAAAAACTTATAGCTCCTATGAGCAGTATGCCCACCATAGCTTTTAATTTAAGTGCTAATTTACCTTTTTTGTTCATCATCTTACCTCCTGTAAAAATTTAAATTCAGATTTACCCTGTTAGAAAAGACCCCATTTGTAATAGTGAGGATGAAAGTTTCCTAAATGAATGGTTTAGGAGAGGTTTAAAGCCCCTTCCAAACCTTCTAACAGGGTTTATTACCCTTTTTTGAGGAACATATGCAGTAAAAAATCTTTCACCTCCTCTCCCTGCCTAAATTCTTCCTTTCCCTTGCGCATTTTTTATCAATAACTTAAAGCCATTTCCATCCATTTTTTTACTACTTTAAACCCTGCCTTGGGATAATAACGCTTTGCCTGATATCCTCCATAGTCTGTCCATAAATCAGCTTTTAACATTCCTCTATCTTTCATTTCTTTTAAGGTTTTAAATAGGAGAGCTGATCCTATACCCCTACCCCGGAAATCCTTTTGAATTCCTATAGGACCAAAGTGTCCCAGCTCCTTTTTTTCAAAGTTTTCACTGAACATAGAAAAGCCTATGATTTTTTCTTCTTTTAAAAGAACAAATACACTTTTAGGGTTGTATAAAGTGTTTAAATTTAATCCGTAACCTGTAAATCCTACTTTAACCTTTTGAATCTTTGACTTTACCTCTTCATACCATCCATAGGTAAAATTTTTCTTAATGAAATTAAGTAAAACCTCCCTGTCATTTTTTAAATATGGTCTAATGAATATTTTATTTTTGTTTAATTTTTTTTCTCTTTCCAAAATTTTTTCAGGAACCTTTAAAGTTTCAAGGTTAGCTACCATAGATGCACTCATTCTTTTCTCTTTAAATCCTAACTTTTTGAAAAATGATATAGCTTTATCCCAGTTTAAATCTATACCCGGCCAGAAAGTTAAAGGATTAAACCCAATCTGCACTTTCTCTACCCCCTTTTTCTTTAAAAAATTTAAGGCTTCCTCAATCAGGGCCTTTCCAAAACCCTTTCTCCTGAATTCAGGATGGATCATAATCAGGGAGATGTATCCTTTATTGGTAGTATACCATTTACTTTTTCTCTTTGCTGTATTAGCCAGAATAAATCCCCCTATTTTATCTATGCTACTTATAACCAAAGCTCTTTTATAGAAATTAGGATTATTTAGCCTCTGCAAAAATTTCTCTTTACTCATAGGATACCCATAGTAGGCTTTTTGAAAAACAACATTGAAAAGATTAACAAGCTCATCAATCTCATCGGCTTTAAGGAGTCTAATTTGGGTATTCATCTGTCCTAATACCTCTTAGCCTTTACTGCTTCGGTAGTTTTCTCAAGACATTTTACAGTTTTCTCATAACGAGACATCAGAACCCCAAGGAAAAGAGCATCAATCACACTGAGTTGAGCAATTCTGGAAGCTATTGCACCACTACGAAAAGTAGTCTCTCTTGATGCAGTAAATAACTTTATATCGGATATCTTGGCAATTGGGGAACGTGCATAGTTAGTGATACAGATAATGCTTGCTCCAGATGACTTGGCCAGGGAAAGAGAGTCAACAATATCCTTGGTACTTCCAGAGTGAGAGATACCCACTGCTACATCCCGTTTTGTTAATAAAGCTGCCGAAACTGCTTGTGAATGTGGGTCGATAAAGGCCACACTTTCAATATTTATTCTCAAAAACTTATTCTGGGCATCAAGCGCTACAAATCCCGAGGCTCCTACGCCGTAAAAGTCTACCTTCCTTGCATTACTAATAGCTCTTACTGCCTTTTCCAACTCACTAACATCTAAAACATCAAGTGTGTCCCGAATAGCTTGGATATTCCCCTGAAGAACCTTAGCTGTAATTTCAGCTATAGTATCTCCCCGCTTTATTTTCTCAGGTATCTCGGCAAAAAAACTTCCCAGGTCCTTGGCCAGGACAATCTTTAGCTCCTGAAATCCCTGATATCCAATCAATTGGCTTACTCTAACTACTGTAGCTTCACTGGCATTGCTATTCTCGGCTAAATCTGTAATAGAGAGTCCTATTACCTCTTCTGGGCAAGATAAGATATAATCAACAACTTTTTTTTCTGCTGGGCTTAAAGAACGGTATACTCCTCTCAACCTTGCTAAGCATCCTCTTTTATTTATAGAAGTAGATTTTTTTATCTGTGCAGCCATTTAACTTATTTTGAAAATTATTTTCATTTTTGTTTAGTATATATGAAAAAAATTTTTTGTCAAGCCAACGTGAACATCTGTTATTTCTTAATTAACAAGCTTTATCTTCACTCCTATTTTTACTTGCAATTTGTTTGATTTTGAGCTATAGTATAAAAATAAAGGTTACTATTCAGCCACCAAGGCACGAAGACACCAAGTAAACCCGGTCGTAATTTTTTAGGTACAATATATATGATGCATCTACAATTTTTTAACCACTGAGAACACTGAAAAAACAGAGAAACTATAAGTAGAATCTTTTCTTAAAACTTTCAGTGTCCTCTGTAT
>JAGHCO010000152.1 GCA_021160405.1 Candidatus Aerophobota bacterium | reverse complement strand
ATTTAATCCCAGGAGGGACACCCAGGAGCTCTTCACCTTATTTTTGGAAAGCACACTTGGAGAGTAAAACCTAACAGGATTTACTAAGGAAGAAAATTTGATATTATAAGATTATGGAGTAAAAATTGTTAGATATACTAAAAAGTTTAAATCCTGAACAAAAGAAAGCAGTAACTCATGGAGAGGGCCCCCTTTTAGTTGTTGCTGGAGCAGGAACAGGGAAAACTCAAGTGATAACCATCCGTATTGCCTACCTTATAGCTACAAAAAGAGCTAAGCCAGAGGAGATTCTTGCCTTAACTTTTACCGATAAGGCAGCTACGGAAATGGAAGAGAGAGTAGATGTTTTAGTTCCTTATGGGTATACAGATTTCTGGATTAGCACCTTTCACTCTTTTGGAGACAGAGTTTTAAAAGAAAATGCTCTTGAGTTAGGCTTTTCTCCAGATTTTCAGGTTTTAACTCCTCCTGAACAGATTATCCTTTTTCGAGAGAACCTGTTTAAATTTCCTCTTTCTTATTATCGCCCCTTAGGAAATCCTACCCGTTACATTGAGGCTATCCTTGCCCTCATTTCCCGAGCTAAGGATGAGGACATTACCCCTGAGGAATATATAAACTATGCTCAAAAACTAAACCAAAGGGCAAAGAATAATCCCGAAGATACTGAACTTGCAGAGATATCTACAAGAGAACTTGAAGTTGCTCAAACCTATCAAAGTTACCAGGAACTTTTAGCTCAGGAAGGAAAAGTTGATTTTGGAGATCTGATAACTCTTACCCTTAAACTTTTTAGGAATCATCCTGCTATTTTGAAACGTTACCAGAGGCGTTTTCGCTACATCCTGGTTGATGAATTTCAGGATACTAACTACAGTCAATTTCAACTGGTAAAGCTTTTAGCCAAGGAACACCAAAATATTACTGTTGTAGGAGACGATGATCAATCAATTTATAAATTCCGTGGAGCAGCTATAAGTAATATTTTAGGTTTTTTAGACACCTATCCAAAAGCTACTCAGATAGTTTTAACTAAAAATTATCGTTCCCCTCAACCTATTTTAGATTCAGCTTACAGGTTGATTAGCTATAATAATCCAGACCGCTTGGAGTTCAAAAACAACATTGACAAGCATCTAATTGCTGAGAAAAAAGAGGAGGGGGTGGTGAAGCACCTTCACTGTGACAGCCTTCTTTCTGAAGCTGAAAAAGTAGCTAATTTAATTAAAGAAAGAAAAAAAGAAAAAGGCTATTCCTGGAGTGATTTTGCCATACTGGTAAGATCAAACAACGATGCCGACCCTTTTCTCAGAGCCTTAAATATGCAGGATATTCCCTGGAGATTTTCTGGAAATGAGGGCTTATACGATAGGGAAGAGATTCGTTTGTTAATTTCTTTCCTAAGAGTAATAGCTAATCCTGAGGACAGCGTTAGTCTGTACTATTTAGCCTCCTCTGATATTTATGAGTTCCCAGTTAAGGACCTTACCCTCTGTATGAACTGTGCTACTCGCCAGAATCGCTCTCTCTTTCACATTTTTTCTCATATTTCTGAGATATCCCCCTTAGAGGAGGAAATCTCTTTGGAAAGCAAAGCTACCATTGATAAGTTATTAAAAGATATAGAAAATTATATCACTCTTTCAACAAAGGCAACTACTGGTGAGATTCTCTATAATTTTATCACCAAAAGCGGCTACTTGAAAAATTTGACCAGCTCCCCCTCTTTATCAAATGAGGAGAAGGTAAGAAATATAGCTAAGTTCTTTGACCTTATACAAAGCTCATCGCATGTAATTACGCATAACAGAGTTCCCCAATTTGTGAGCTACCTTGACCTACTCATCCAGGCAGGAGATAATCCTGCTGTAGCTGAGGCTGAAATGGATACAGATGCTGTAAATGTTCTTACTGTTCACAAAGCTAAGGGTCTGGAGTTTCCTGTAGTTATTATGGTGAGTTTAGTAAAGATGAAATTCCCCAGTAATTACCGCAAAGAACCCATTCCTTTACCTGAGGATTTAATTAAAGATATTCTCCCCAGCGGAGATTTTCATCTTCAGGAAGAAAGACGCTTATTTTATGTAGGTATGACCAGAGCTATGAGGGAGCTTTATCTTACCAGTGCTAAGGATTATGGGGGTAAAAGAGAGAAAAGAGTATCTCAGTTTGTTCTCGAAGCTCTGAATCTTTCTTCTAAAAAAGTTTCTTCTCATAAAACCCCAGCTTTAGAAGTTATTGAAAGAAGCGCTCCTAAAGAAAAGGGGAAGGAGGGAACTTATTTAAAAATTCCTGATGATGAGGTTCTCACTTTGAGCTACTTCCAGGTAGATGATTACCTTACCTGTCCTTTAAAATATAAGTATATCCATGTGCTTAGAGTGCCTATTCTGCAGCATCAAGCTGTGATATACGGAAAAGCTCTTCACGATGCAGTCCAATATTACTATAAAGTTAAGTTATCTGGGAGAGAGGTAAAAGAGGAAGAGATCATTGAAGTATTTGAAAATTCCTGGATAAATGAGGGATTTATGAGCGAAGAACATGAGAGAAAAAGATTAGAAGAAGGGCGAAAAACACTGCAAAGCTTTTATCAAAGGGCAAAAGAAGAGAGGTTTCTTCCCACTTATATAGAAAAGGAGTTTAATTTCATGCTGGGGAAAAACCGTATTGTTGGTCGATGGGATAGAGTGGATATTATAGATGGTGATGCTTACATTATTGATTTTAAATCATCACGGATAGAAAATAAAAAAAGGGCTGATAAGAGAACTAAGGAAAGTCTACAGCTCTGTATTTATGCCTTAGCTTACCAGAGGATCTTTGGCAAACTCCCAAAAAAAGTGCAGCTTCATTTTTTGGGAACAGGAGTTGTGGGAGAAGCTGAGTTAAAAGAGAGGGACCTAAATAAAACTATACAGAAAATTCAGCAAGCCTCGGTGGGAATAAGATCTCGTTCTTACAAGGCTAAGCCAGAATATATGTCTTGCCGCTGGTGTGCTTATCAAAAGATATGCCCTTACAAGGGAGAAAAAAATTTATTTTTGCAGGGAAGATAAAATATGGAAAATTTAGCTAAAGAAAAACTAATTGTAGCTTTAGATGTAGATAAAAAGGAACATGTAATAGATTTAGTGAATAAATTAGTCAAATGGGTGGGGATGTTTAAGGTAGGAGCGAGGCTATTTTCAAAGTATGGCCCCTCAATTATTGAAATAATCAGAAAAAGAGGAGGGAAAGTTTTCTTTGATGCAAAATTTTACGATATTCCTTCAGTGGTAGAACAAACGGCTAAAAGTGTATCTGAAATGGGAATAAGTATGGTTACTATACATACCCTCGGGGGATACGAGATGATGGCAAGATACAAAAAAGCGGTAGAGAGGTTTGATAGAGACATTAAAGTTTTAGGAGTTACCATACTTACATCTTTAACAAATCAGGAATTAGTGGAAATGGGCATAGAAAGGGATGTAGAGGAAGAAGTTCTCCTCTTAGCTAAATTAGCCAAAAAAGCTGGATTAGATGGAGTGGTGAGTTCTGCGTGGGAGATAGATGCTTTAAGAAAAACTTTTGGGCCAGATTTTCTCTTAGTTGTTCCTGGAATCAGAAGTAAGGGAAAAGTTTTAAAAATAAAAAATGATGAGCAAAGAAGAACTTTAACCGGCAAGGAGGCTGTAAAAAAAGGTGCTGATTTTTTAGTAGTAGGACGACCTATTATTCAAGCGAAAGACCCTGTAAAAGCTGCTAAAGAGATCTTAAAGGAAATAGAAGAGGCAATGAGTGAAGGGTAAAAGCGTTGATGGGTTAATGTGTTGATGGGTTGACGAAATCAACGAGATAGACTAAATAAACGAGGAAGAGGTGATTAACTATGCCTAAAGTAGAACTGCAGGTAGGAATAGAGCAAATAGCTAAAGTATTGAAAAGACTTAGCCCAGGGGAATTAGAAACCCTTGAGATTTTGCTTAATCCGGAGTTAAGGGACAAACTCAAGAAGAGGCGTGAAGAAGCCAAGATAGAATTTGAGCAAGGAAAAACTCTGTCTAAAGAGGAGTTATTCTCTAATTAACAAGACTAATGTACAGAATCGAAAGTATTACTGCGGTTAAAGGTGATATTCGCAAATTGGATAAGCAGTTGCAAAGGATAGTCAAAGAAAAGCACTTTACCAATATTGAGAGGGAACCTTTCAGCGCCGTTCCTCTATCCCATGAATTTAAAGGATTATGGTCTTATCATTTCAACTATAAAGGAATTCGATATAGAATCGTGTACGAAATATATCCAAAAGACCAGATCATTATGGTAATTATGGTTGGACCAAGAGAAGGATTTTACCAAGCTCTCAGAAGGAAAGTTAGATAGTTAACTGTTGACGTAGAACATCAAACCGTGAACGAACATAACGCACCAAACCAAACAGACCGGATAACGGGAGCTATTAAAAATGGTAAGTGATAAGATTAAAAAAAGGGTGGAGAAGCTAAGGGAACAAATTCACCACCACGATTATAAGTACTATGTAGAGAACAACCCTGAAATCTCTGATTATGAGTATGATCAGCTTTTAAGGGAGTTAAAACAGTTAGAGGAAAAATATCCCTCTCTAAAAAGTCCCACTTCTCCTACTCAAAGAGTTGGAGGACAGCCCGTAGAAGGATTTCCTACTATTGAACATAAAATTGCTATGCTAAGCCTGGATAATACCTATTCGGAAGAGGAGATAAGGGAATACGAGAGAAGACTTCACAGAGAACTGCCAGGGGAAGAATTTCAATGGGTAGTGGAGTTAAAAATTGATGGGGTTTCTATATCTCTTATCTACGAGGATGGAGAATTTGTTAGAGGTTCTACCCGAGGAGATGGAAGAGTGGGAGATGATATCACTCCCAATTTGCGCACTATCCACACTATTCCCTTAAAATTAAGAAAAAGACTTCCCGGAACACTTGAGGTAAGAGGGGAAGTTTATATGACTAAATCAGGATTTAGAGAGGTTAACAGGGAAAGAGAATTAAACAAAGAGCCTCTTTTTGCCAATCCCAGGAATGCTGCCGCTGGCTCTTTAAAACTTTTAGACCCCCGTATTACCAGCAAGAGACCTCTTAATAACTTCATTTACAACTTAACTCAATGTACACAAATGAGGATCCCTCCCACCCATATGGAATGTTTAGCTGTTATGAAAGAATGGGGATTCAGGATTAATCCTAATCATAAACTCTGCAGGAGCATTGAGGAGGTTATCAATTACTGCAATTTCTGGATGGAGAAAAAAGAGGAACTGGATTATGATGTGGATGGAATGGTTATAAAGGTAAACTCGGTAGATCAGCAAAATCGCTTAGGCTCAACTACTAAGAGCCCCCGTTGGGCTATCGCTTATAAGTTCCCTGCTCAGCAAGCTACCACCAGAATTAGAAAAATCATTGTTCAGGTAGGAAGAACAGGAGCTCTTACCCCAGTAGCTATTTTTGACCCCACTTTCTTAGCTGGCACTACTATAACAAGGGCTACACTGCATAACGAGGATGAGATTAAAAGAAAAGATATAAGAGTGGGGGATACTGTAATTATTGAAAAGGGAGGAGATATAATTCCCCAGGTAGTGAAAGTGGTAAAGGAAAAAAGGACGGGGAAAGAACAGAAATTTTCCATCCCCAAAACCTGTCCTGTCTGTGGTGCGAAGGTAGTGAGACTTCCAGGGGAAGCGTTATCCCGTTGTATAGGCTCTTCTTGCCCGGCTCAATTAAAGGAAAAAATAGCCCATTATGCTCAAAGAACAGCTATGGATATTGATGGTTTAGGAGATAAACTAATTGAGCAACTGGTAGATAAAAAAATCATCTTAGATATCTCAGATCTTTACCGATTAGACCTATCTACTTTATCTTCCTTAGAGAGAATGGGAGAAAAATCCTCTAAAAACTTGCTCGCCCAAATTGAAAAGAGCAAAAACCAATCTCTTTATAGACTAATTTTTGCCTTAGGAATAAGATATGTAGGAATAAGGGGTGCTCAGATATTAGCCGAAAAATTTTCCTCAATAGATGATTTATTATCTGCTTCTGTAGAGGAACTGGAATCTATCCCAGAGATTGGCCCACGAACTGCCCAAGCTATAACTTCTTTCTTTAAAGAGAAAAGAAATCAGAAATTGCTGCAGGAGCTTAAAAAATTAGGAGTACAGATGGGTAAAAAAGAAAAGGAAGAGATTAAAGAAAAACCCCTTAAAGGGAAAAAATTTGTATTTACCGGCTCCCTTGAGCATTATACTCGAAGTGAGGCCCAAAGTCTGGTAGAAGAATTGGGAGCTCGGGCAGTAAACAGTGTAAGCAAGAATGTGGATTATGTAGTAGTAGGCAAAGAGCCCGGGTCAAAATATGAAAAGGCTAAGAAATTAGAGGTGAAAATTTTGAATGAAGAGGAATTTGAGGAATTAATTGAAGAACTAAAATGAATATGCAGACCTTTTTAGGTCTGTTAATCCTGAAAAGGGGGTGTTTTAGTCTTGAAAAGAGAATTTACAGCTATTATTGAGAAACGAGGAGATTGGTATATTGGGTATGTAGAAGAAATCAGTGGAGTCAACACGCAGGGTAAAACTATAGAAGAGGTTCGGGAAAATCTCAGGGAAGCTCTTAAATTAATTATGGAGACCAATAAGTCATTGGTTGAAAAAGAGCTAAGGGGAAAAACTGAGATTATCCGAGAACCCATTGTAATTAGCTAAAGGGTCTTGATGAAAAGAAGGAAGCTGATTATTCACTTAAAGAAATATGGATGTATTTTACTGCGGGAGGGTAAACGCCATAGTGTTTATTATAATCCTAAGAGTAATAAGACTTCTACAGTACCCAGACATAGAGAACTGCAAGATGATTTAGCCATTAAGATATGTAAAGATTTAGGAATTAAACCTTTAGAGGAGAAAAGATAAATAACAAAGGATTTTTATTATGCTTATAGGAATTATGGCTGATTCACACGATAACTTGCCAAGGATAGAGCAAGCCGTGAGATTCTTTAACCAAAGAAAAGTAGATGTAGTTTTGCATGCAGGGGATTTCATTGCTCCTTTTGTGGTGAATAAACTAAAATATTTATCCTGTAATTTAATAGGAGTTTTTGGAAACAATGATGGAGAAAAGGAAGGATTGAAAAAAAGGATAGGTGAGATCGGTGAGATTCATTCTCCCCCCTTTTCCTTTACATGGCTAAGTAAAAAAATTTTGTTAGTTCATAATTTTCAGGATTTAGAAGAAAAAAAGATAAATGCAGCCTCCTTTGACATTGTTGTGTATGGACATACTCACCATGCAAAGATAAGCAAAGAGAAAAGGAGTTTACTTATCAATCCCGGGGAATGCGGGGCCTGGCTTACGGGAAAATCAACAGTAGCTTTGCTTGATCTTAAAACTATGAAAGCTTGGATAGAGGAGATTAAAATTTGACAAAAATTTAATAATAGTGTATTTAATAAAAGTAAATTTGACTAATTTTACAAGGTTTGCTAAAATAATATGTAATTATTCAGCCACGAATAGACACAAATATTATTAATTGCGGAAAGAGAAAAATT
>JAGHCO010000082.1 GCA_021160405.1 Candidatus Aerophobota bacterium | reverse complement strand
GTTGAAGCCATTACTCGACTATAAAGAGGAATTTTTGCAGTAGGATGGATAAATCCTATTTTGTATTCTTTATTCCTAAATAGATTAAAAAAATTTAAAGAGAAAAAATTTAAATCTTCCAAAATTTTTATTTTACCACTGCTCATATTTCACCAAATTGAATTAAAAATTTGTCTATTTTTAAGCCAGCTTTTGTAATTCTTCTTTTAATGATTCCAATGTATATTCTGTATAATGAGTCAGATCAAGACGCCGTTCAACTCCTAACTCCTTCTTATATAAGGTTATCCAGTCTCGGTTTATCATTGAAACCCTGATTAAGATTTTAGGAGTCAATTTTTTATTTTCTTTAAAAATACAACTCTATCCTCTATATGTGCTCCAAAAGATTGGATAAAATTATTGTGCTAAACTCCCTATTAGGCAAGTTTTTGGTTACATCTCCAACCATATATTCAATATTCGGAGCCGAATATTTCTCTTTAGCAAGCTTGATATTTTTCATTTAAATCAACTCCAATAACTCTTTTGGCCTTTCTTGATAGATCATAGCTTAAGACACCATTCTCACATCCTATGTCCAAAATAGTTTCCTCTGGATCAATATTTTCTACAAAAAATTTATGATAGTTCATCAGTCTGTGTTTTGGATGTAAACCATCTTCTGCTTTAATTGCTAAAATACTACTTAATTTATAAAAAAGGGAATGCAATTGGAGGGCAGCTTTAGCCAAAAATTTATAGATTCTTCTTTTCATAATGCTTCATAAATGATAATTTCTTTTTTTAATATATTCTTTAAACTAAAATTATTAACAATGGTTTGTCGAGCATTTTTACCTATTTTTTCTTGCAATTTTTTGTTATCTAGAACTTTCCTGATCGCTTCTTTTATTGAATTGGCATCAGTTTCACATAAATATCCGTTTTCCTCATGTTTTATCACTTCTTTAATCCCCTCAACATTTGTCCCAATTACCGGTAAACCACAAGCCATTGCCTCTAATAATGCCTTTGGCATACCTTCGTAAAGAGAAGGGAGTATAAATATTTCATGTTGATTTAATATCTTGGGAAGTTCCGAATTCGGTATATTACCCAGAAATTCCACATTAAGTTCCTTTTCCTTAGCATATTTTTCTAAGTTTTCTCTTAAAGGTCCAGAACCAACAATGGTAAGAGTATAGGGTAAACCAACCATCGCTTCTAAAAGAGAAAATAAATTCTTCTGCTTATCGAGTCTTCCCACAAAACATATTGAACCTTTCTTTTTTTGGATATTTAATGGTTTAAACACGTCAGTATCAATATAATTTGGAATGATTATTTGATATCCATTTAATCTATAATTATTTCTTAAATACTCAAGATCGTTATTAGAACTAACGATTACACCATCAGCAAAATAATATGAAAATCTCTCAATAGCTTTTACTATTTTTTTCTTCCAGCTTTTTGGGTTATTTCTTCCAACAAAGAGAGACCAAGTGTACCCGGTTCTTACTATCAATTTTTTTCTTAAAAGAATTTTAGCTATAACTGCACTCCAAGAGCCAGACATCTGGTTTGTTTTTAAAATATCTACATTTTTGAGTATTTTATAATGGATAAAGGGTAACAAAAAAGAATATGCCAGCATTAAAGGTAAAAACCACTTTGGTGACCTTGAAGTATGGATGAAAGGTACAGGTAGTATAGTTATATTTTCAGATAGATAATTCTTAAACTTAAGATCTTCCTTACCTCCGTAGGTAAAAAAATATATATGTTTGAGATAATTGCTAAGCTTGTTATATAAGGTCACTTCTCTATTGATCATTCCTACATCATGCCAGGTTTTAAGCGAGACGTTAAAAGTAAAAAACAAAGCTAAAGTTTTATTTTTGAGAAGATCATAATTTCTTACTGGCATTTTCTTACTACTGCCCAAATCTCTCCAAATTGGATAGAGGCAGAGTCTATTTTAAGTCCAGCTTTTGAGAGTTCTTCCTTGAAACTTTCCATAGTATATTCAATCTTATGGGTAGGATCCAACCGATATTCATATCCGATTTCTTTTTTATAATATGTAAGCCAATCCCGGTTGAGCATTGGTACTCTAATAAGAAACTTATCTGCAAGCTGACCCATTTTAAGAAGAAAAGAGACGCGATCTTCAATATACTCTAAGACATTAGACAACACGATAACATCAAATTTTTCGTTGGAGTTTAACTTTGTAGCATCTCCATGAATGTATTTGATGTTGTCTTTTGGGAATTTTCTTTTTGCAAGTTGTATATTGTTTAGACTTAGATCAACAGCAACTACTTTTTTGCTTTAGCGGCGAGCTCATAAGTCAAAAAGCCGTTACCACAACCAACATCTAAGATTTTATCCTTTTCGTTTATATTGTCTATGAAGAATTTATGATAATTCATTAATCTATGTTTTGGATGCATGCCTCCTTCTGCAATTATTGAAAAGACTCCTATCCTTTTATAAGAAAAGTTATGAAGATTGATAAAAAATCGCACCAGCAGTTTCGAAACTGCTTGTTTTAATGTCATTATTTTAACAAGTTTTGTTCAATTTTTGAACATTATATATTGGTGAAGAAATCTGTCAAGAACCTGGTTCTATAATAAAAAACGTGGTGTTGAAGGGTAAATCCCTATCTTCCTCTTTGGTGATTTTCACTGGAAAATATACACTTTTATGCAAGAAGGTATCCTTTCTCGTGAAGATAATCTCTTAGTGCCTTCTGCCAGTTTGGAATTTTTAAACCGTATTTTGAAAGTCTCTTACTTTCCAGCGCGGAAAATACTGGTCTTTTTGCTCTTAAAGTTAAGTCCTTGGTTTTAATTGGCTTTATGTCAACATCTAAGTTTAATAGCTCAAAGATCTTTCTGGCAAATTCATACCAGGAGCAAAAACCACTGTTTGATGCATGGTATATTCCGTAGGGAAGATCTTCTTCTATGATTTTTTTAATCGCTCTGGCAGCATCTTTTGTATAAGTGGGGGACATTATCATATCATCTACTACAGTGATTTTTTCCTTATTTTTTGCCTTTTTAATCATTGTCTCAACAAAGTTTCCACCTTTACCACTTGCACCTGCTTTACCAAAAAGACTTGATACTCTTATAATGTAGTATTTTTCCGCAAGTTTTGCATAATGCTCGCCTGCAAGTTTTGATATACCGTAAGTGTTTATGGGATTGGGGGTATCATCTTCTGTATAAGGTGCTCCTTTTTCTCCGTCAAAGACATAGTCGGTGCTTATATAAACATAGACTGCTTTTATTCTTTTACATACATCAGCAACATTTTTGGAACCTATAGCATTCACCTTGAAAGTTTCCAAAGGATTATCTTCACAATCATCTGTTTTATGGAAGGCTGCTGTATTTATCACAACATCAGGACTTAGATCTATAATTTTTTTGCAAGAGGTGTAATCTTTAACCTCAATTTGGTCATGAGTAAGAGGAATAACATCGCTTTTGTCAAAAACTTTCACCAGGTCAGAGCCAAGTTGTCCTTTAGACCCTATTATAGCTACTTTCATTATATCTCCTTTTATCACTTATGAGGTGGTCTGTTCCAGTCAAAGGATTTACCTGTTGCAGGATCAACTACAGTAGGATCATTCCAAGGACGTCTCTCTTCATCTGGATTTTGGTAATCATAGAGCCTTGTGACAAAATACACCGTTAAAGAAGGTTCGCTGCTTACTGTCTTGGTGCCATGCCAATAGATACCAGGGATTCTTACAATTTGTGGCTTTTGGCTATTTGCAACTATCTGAACAAGTTTTCCTTTAGTCTCGGATGTATCTCTATCATCATAAGCACAGATTTTCATAGCCCCTTGCAGAACTAAAAAATAATCTACCTGACCTCGAAGGTGCCTGTGCCAGGCACGAATAATCCCCGGATAACTGAAGGAGATATTGATCTGAACTATTTGATCCTCTTCAATTAACTTTTCCCAGTCACCTCTTATAGCCTCTGAGAAAAAACCTCTCTCATCTGGAGAGATCCTTAAATCGTAAGTTCTAACTCCTGGAAGATCATACTCTTTTACCTCAATCATTTTAGTTCCTCCTTTTAAAGTACCTTACCGGTTTTTTCTAATCTTTCCTCTACCTCCACAAGAAGCCTCATCCAGGGCATATTATAGTAAATGGGGTGATCAAAGTCTGTGTATTTTCCATTTTTTAGAGCCTCCACAATCTCCTTTACCCCTTCTTCTACTGAGATGGAAGGAGAAAAATCTAAAACTTTTTTTATCTTTTCTCCCGCTGTTCTGTAGCTTCGCTTATCTACCTCATCGTAGTTTACATCTACTTCTACTTTAATCCCTAAATCAGATAGGGATTTTCTTACTCTGTGTGCCAGTTCTAGAATGCGATAGTTTTTGTATACTAGGTTAAAAATCTCTCCCCGTACTTTATCAGGATCTGCTTCAAGACATACAATATGTGCCATTGCAGTATCTTTAATGTGGACCACAGGACGCCAAGCCTCTCCCCCATACCAAACATCAAGTCTTCCTGTTTTAAAGGTATGCATAACAAAGGCATTGATCACTATATCCCAACGCATTCGTGGCGAGAGCCCGAAAACTGTTGCTTGACGCAGACTAACTGGACAGAAATTATCATCAGCCATTTTCTGGAGCTCTATATCAACATCAAGTTTGGACTTAGCATACTCACTTTGGGGATTTGTGGGAAAGGTTTCATCTGCTATCCCTTCTATATGAAATCCATAAACAGCACAGGTAGAGGCAAAGGTAAAACGTTCAATACCCTTTTCTTTACAGGCTTTTGCAAGCTTAATTGTTCCCTCATAGTTAATGGAGTGGGTTGCCTTGGGGTCAAAAGCAGCAGTTGGGTCATTACTAAGGGAACCAAGATGGATAACCCCGTCGATGCCATCAAGTATACTTGGATCAAAATTTCTCACATCTCCAGGAATCAGCTCTATTTTATCAAGGACATTTTCAAGAGGTTTTTTCCCAAAGTAGAGTTTATCAAAAACACGCACCTTGTAACCACGCTCAATTAGCATAGGTACAAGAACACTTCCGATATAACCACAGCCTCCTGTTACCAGTATTTTCTTACCCATTTTTTTCTCCTTAGAAATCTACAAGTTTTTAATAATTCACCTTCTCTTTCTGCAATTACGATTATATAAAAATTTTCTCTTCTTGAGATTGAAAAGAAAATCTGCTGAATCTATCTGGTGACAAAGAGGATATATCTAAAAAGGGTTTTTCCCCAAAAATAAGCTCTGCTATTATCTTTCCTACTGCAGGTGAGTGCATAAATCCATGGCCACTGAATCCACATGCAAGATAAACCCCTTCCATTCCAGAAACTTCTCCTAAGATTGCCTGACAATCAGGTGTATCTGCGTGAAGCCCTGCCCAGGCATTCATAATGCCTGTATCTGCAATAAGAGGGAGACGATGACATGCAACTTCAGCTACTACCTCTGTCAGAAAATCCCAATCTATAGATGTATCAAAACCTTCTTTTTCATTAGGATTACGCATACCAAAAATAAGACTAGGACCTTCTCTTCTAAACCAGAATCCGCTATGAAAATCGATGATCATGGGTGAGTTTTTCCTGATTTTATCCAAAGGTTCTGTAACAAAGATGTGACGCCTTGATGGTCGAATGGGAATATCTAAACCTATCATTTTTCCTATTATACCAGCATAAGGACCAGCTGCGTTTACCAGTACCGCTGTCTCAAATTTTCCTTTGTTGGTTACTATTTTTTTTATTTTTTCTCCTTTAAATTCAATACCAACAGCTTCGGTTTTTTCATATATTTTTGCCCCCATTTTTCTACAAGATGAGGCAAAACCTTGAACTACTGAGGAAGGATCAGCAAATCCATCAGTAGGGCAATAAGTTGCACCCAGAATATCTTCGGTATTCAATTGGGGAATGATTTTTTTAACATCTTGAGGGGAGAGAAGATAAACTTTTAGTCCTAATTTGTCTTGTAGTGCAAGGTTTTGTTGGAAAATCTTCATCTCTTCTTCAGTATTTGCCAGTATAAGGTAACCATTTTGATAAAAGTCGATGGGATATCCTATTTCTTCCTCAAAATGTTCAAAAAATCTGCGACTTTCCATGGATAGTTTAATATTAATTTCAGTGGAAAACTGTTGTCTTATTCCACCAGCACACTTTCCAGTTGAACCAAAACCAATATACTCCTTCTCTAAAATTACAATGTTTTTGCAGCCCATCTTTGCAAGATGATATGCGATGCTGGTACCAATAACTCCACCACCAATGATAATTACCTCTGCTGTTTTATCCATAGTCAACCTTTTACTTAACACCTTCTAACTATATTTCTACTGTTGAATTGTCTCCTACTATAAATCTGTGACCTGTGGGAAGATCACTACGCTCTTTTATTTTAACATTTTTTCCTATAAGGGAATCTATAATTTTCTTCTTGCAAAAGATCTCTGTCCCATCCTTTTGGTGTATTTGGTTCATTTGGTCTATCTGGTGTATTTGGTTTGTTTGGTTCATTTGGTTTATTTGGTTTGTTTGGTTTATCTGGTGTATCTGGTGTATTTGGTTCATTTGGTTACTTTAGTTTGTTTGGTGCGTTTTGTTTGACCAGTGCGAAGATATTTTATGAGATTAGATATCATCTTTGCAG
>JAGHCO010000243.1 GCA_021160405.1 Candidatus Aerophobota bacterium | reverse complement strand
GAGTTTGAGATTTTCTATAACAATAAAAAAGAACAGGTTAAGATTTCCCTTTTGGGTTTATTTAATGTGTATAATTTTTTAGCTGCATTAGCGGTGAGCTTAAATTTAAATATTAATTTTAGCACAATTAAAAAAGGTATTCAAAGTTTTAACCCAATTTTTGGAAGACAAGAGGAAATTGATTTCCAAGATAAAAAATTAGTTGTATCCTTAGTTAAAAATCCGGTTGGGTTTACGGAAGTTTTAAAAACATTTTTCCAGGAAGATGAGAAAAAGGATATTGTAATTCTTTTAAATGATAATATTGCTGACGGCACCGATGTTTCATGGATATGGGATGTTAATTTAAGTGTTGTAAAAGATAAGGTAAGAAATGTTATTGTTGGAGGAGTAAGGTTATATGATATGGGCTTAAGGCTTAAATACGAAGGAATAGGAGATTTTAATCAATTTATTTTTTGCAAGGATCTTAAATGTGTTTCTGACAATATAGAAAATAAAGAAGGGGATACAATATATATTTTTTACACACACATCTAAACTTGGCTTTTTAAAGCTGCAATTTTTGCAAAAGTAATTCCCTAAATGGGAAAAATATCTCTCATCATACACCAACTCTTTCCCACATATAGGACAGCGCTCAAAATCAGTAATACAATAAGTAGTGTTATCTTTTAAATGTTCTTGATTAATACTACTGCAAAGGCCAAAATAAAAGAGATTTTTTTTATCCTGCACATAGTCCCCTAAGGATTTTACTCCCGGATCATCAGCATTTAAAATTATTTTAGTATCTGTTTTTAAATTTTGAATAAGGTTTATCCATTTCTTACGCACAGTTTCTACTTCTCCATATCTATCCAATTGGTCGCGAAATAAATTATTAAAAAGTATAATTTGAGGGTTCAAACTAAGAGCTATTTCTATCAAAGCAGCCTCATCGCACTCAAAAATTCCAAAATCAATTTTGTTTTTAAACTCACCCTTTAAGTTTATACTTTTTAAAATAGTGCTTATTATTCCCCTTTTTAAATTAGATCCAGCACTGTTACGTAACAAACTCCAGCCTTTTTGTCTTAAAATATTAGCTAATATGTTTGCCGTTGTGGTTTTGCCATTTGTACCGGTAATGAGAATAATGCCTCTTTTGAAATGAGGAGATATTTTTTTCAAAACATTTTTATCAATAGTTTCTGCAACTAATCCCGGTAGTGCAGTGCCCCCACGTCGAAAAGCCTTCATAAAAAATGCAGTGAGTTTTCCACTTAAGATAGCCATTATATATTGAATATCCATAGATAAACTCTTTAGATGATAAATCGGTATTGCCAAAATTTAGTTAAATATATACCAGATGCGGATTTTTGTCAAATTCAAGGAGGGAGATTCTCTTAAAAAAAGGGAGGGGATTCGGAAATTTTTTCTAAATCCTTTGTATTTATCTTTTTTGATTCCTACAATAGCTCTTTCCCCGTAGTAGTCATAGTTAGCTTTCCATGTTTTACCCCACGGATGCTTATCAATTTATCTGCTACAGCCTTAATTTTATCTGCCATTCCCTTCACAGCTAAAATCTCAAGGCAATTTTCTTCATCCAGATGTACATGCATAGTGGAGATTATCAGTTCATGGAAATGATGCTGAAGATCAGTTAAAGTATCTGAAAGTCCTCGTGTATGATGATTATAAACTAAGGTAACTGTCCCTATCATTTCTTTTTTCTCTGTTCGCCACTCTTCCTCTACTAAACGATCCCTGATTAAATCTCTCACTGCCTCTGATCTATTAGTGTACTTCTTTCTGGAAATCAGCTCATCGAAATCTTTTAACAGTTTTTTTTCCATAGATACCCCAAATCTCACTATTTCCTTCATTTTACTCACCTTTTTGCTATTTGTGCTACTATTTTTGAAAGGATAGCATAAAACAAAAAAAAGTCAACTATAACATAAAAGGGGACAGGCTACTTTTTTCTACAAATATAAAAGGGGACAGTAAAAAAGTAGCCTGTCCCCTTTTATGTTTGACTTTTTAAAAAGGTAGAGTATAATATAAATAGTTTTTTCTTGATAGCATGAAAATTTCTTGAGAAGGGGGTGATAAGATTAATAGAAAAAATCTTGAAAGAAAAAATTTAAAAGGAGGAAGCAAAGATGAGAAAATTCTGGTTAATAGTAGTTATAGGAAGTATTTTTCTTACCAGTATAGCTGGGGGTATAGCAGCTCAGCAGGTAAAAAATCCAGACACTTTAATTGAGGCAAGTATAGGAGATATTGATTCACTTGATCCTGCCTGGGCTTATGATACAGCAAGTGGTGAGATTATCTACACTGTTTATGAGCCACTGATATTTTGGAAGGGTGGAGAAACAGATAAATTTGTGCCGAGATTAGCTGAAAGTTGGTCTATCTCTAAAGATGGACTTACCTACACCTTTACAATAAGAAAAGGGGTAAAATTCCACAATGGTGAAACACTAACTCCCGAGGATGTTGAATATTCCATTGAGAGGGCTATGGTTCAGGATAGAGATGGTGGACCGGTGTGGATGTTATACGAGCCTCTTTTAGGAATTGGTGGCAGTCGGGATGGAAAGGGAAATATAGTTGTTGATTTTAAAGATATAGATAAGGCAGTGGAGGTAAAAGGTGATAAAGTCATCTTCCACTTAAAAAAGCCATACCCACCATTCTTATCTATTTTAGCAAATAGCTGGGGCTCTATTGTAAGTAAAAAATTCTGTATAGAGCATGGTGGATGGCCGGGAACTGCCGAGACCTGGAAAGAATACAATAATCCAGCTCCAGGAAAAGAAACTCTCCACTCAATAGCCTGCGGAACAGGACCTTTTAAGCTGGAGAGTTGGGAGCCAGGGGTACAGACAACATTGGTTAGAAATGATAATTACTGGAGAGCACCAGCAAAACTTAAGAGGGTGATAATAAAGGTAGTGGAAGAGTGGACTACAAGAAAGCTTATGTTCCAGACAGGGGATGCTGATACAGTATATGTGCCCAGACAGTATATGAAGGAATTAGAGAAAGTAAAAGGTATACGTATTTACAAGAATTTACCTACGTTACAACAGGGAACAGCTTTCTTTAACTTTAAAATAAATCCAGAGGGAAATCCAGATATAGGCAGTGGAAAACTTGATGGAAATGGTATTCCGCCTGATTTCTTTTCCGATAAAGATGTAAGGCTTGGCTTTGCTTACTCTTTTGATTGGGATACTTATCTTAGGGATGTCTGGATGGGTGAAGCTGTTCAGCCCAGAGGTCCAATAATTGAAGGGCTTCCATATTTCAGTCCCGAGGAATTAGCTAAGGGGATTCCATATATCAACTTAAAAGAAAAAATATACCATTTTGATCCTGAGAAAGCAAAAGAGCACTTCAAGAAAGCATGGGAAGGTAAATTATGGGATAAAGGATTCAAGCTAACCATTCTTTACAACAGTGGTAATGTTCAAAGAGAAACAGCAGCCAGCATTTTCAAAGATAACATAGAAGCTCTAAATCCTAAGTTCAAAATAGAGGTAAGACCTGTAGAGTGGCCAACTTACCTAAAAGATTTGGTAAGACACAAACTAACATTGTTCATTATAGGCTGGCTGGCAGATTACCCCGATCCTCATAACTTTGTTTATCCTTATATGCACAGTCAGGGAACCTTCTCTGAATTCCAGAGCTACAGTAACCCAATTGTTGATGGGCTAATTAAAAAAGGTATAGAGACAATTGATCCTGTAGAAAGAGGCAGGTTCTACGCTCAACTTCAATATATATACTACATAGATGTTCCAGGTGTTGGTCTTCATCAGCCACTTGCTCGTCACTATGAGAGAGATTGGGTAAAAGGTTGGTACTACAACCCCATATATCCCAATAGTGGCCTTGGAGGATACTTCTATTCTTTGTCGAAAGGGTACTAAACGTTCATTTTCTGTTGTGAAAGCTAAGGTTAACGAATTAGAGCGAGGCTTATTTGGCCTCGCTCTAATTTAATAAGTCTTAAGGGATATCCAAATGAAAATGGTAAATTATATTGTAAGAAGACTTTTTTTAGTAATTCCTGTGCTATTTGGAGT
>JAGHCO010000202.1 GCA_021160405.1 Candidatus Aerophobota bacterium | reverse complement strand
CTCCTTAACCAATGGTAGAGTAGCTATGTTAGCCAAAAAGTATAAAGCAAAATTAATCTTAGGAAGCGATGCCCACGTCCCAGAAGATTTAATTACTCTTGCTCAGGGCAAAAGGATACTGCAAGGGGCTGGGCTATCTTCCTTAGAGGTAGAAGATGTATTTAAAAATGCTAAAGAACTGGAGGAAAAAATAACTAATGAAAAAAAATAAAATTTTATTGCTGGGGATAACCTTTGTGGTTATTACCATGATTCTATTTACACGGGTTCAAGCTGGTGGTGATTTATTCTCAGAGCTAAAACCTTTACTTGAGGCTTATCAAATTATTCGAAATGAATATATAGAAAAGGTTGCTCCTTCTAAGTTAGTGGAAGGAGCAATTGAAGGAATGATAAGTTCTCTTAAGGACCCCCACTCTCAATGGATGAGTGCTCAGGAATACAAGAATATCTCTATAGAAAAGGAGGGATTTAGAGGATTGGGGATGGAGATAACTGTTAAAGATAACTTTATAACAATTGTTTCTCCCTTGGAAGATACACCGGCCAGTAGAGCTGGCCTTCAGACTGGAGATAAAATTATAAAGATAAATGGAGAATCAGCAATAGGGATAACCTCGAGTGAAGCTGTATCTAAACTGCGGGGTAAAATAGGAACTAAGGTCACTATAACTATTCTAAGAGAGGGTGAAAAGGAGCCTTTAGAGTTTACATTAACCAGAGCCCTTATTAAACTCCCCAACATTAAACAAAGGATATTAGATAAGGATATAGGCTATATCAGAATAATAGGTTTTATGGACGAGAGCACATCTCAGGATTTTAAAAACAGCCTTCTTTCTCTAAAAAGTAAAGGAATTAAGGAATTGATCCTAGATTTAAGAAACAATACAGGTGGACTTCTCACACAAGCTGTAGAGGTAGCCGATGAGTTTATTTCCTCTGGGGTAATTGTTTCCACTCGGGGAAGGAATTCTAAACAATCGCAAGTTTACTATGCTCATCCTGAAGGGGAAGCTCTTAAAATACCCTTAATAGTTTTGATTAATGGTGGAAGTGCCAGTGCTTCAGAAATTGTAGCCGGGGCTATTAAAGATCATAAAAGAGGTGTCCTGTTGGGAACTAAATCTTTTGGAAAAGGAACAGTCCAAAAAGTGTTTCCTATGGAAAATGGGGGAGCTATCTGGATAACTACAGACAAATACTATACCCCCTTAGGTGTCTGCATTGATGGAAAAGGGATAAAGCCTGATATAAAAGTTGAGCCCTTTAAGCCTACTCAGAAAGAGAAAGAGATTTTAAATAAATTGAGGTCTTCGAATCTGATAAAAGAGTTCCTTAAACAGAGTCCCCAGTGGAAAAAGGAGGACCTTCCACCTCTAATTCAAAAGCTAAAAGAAAAAGGAATAATTGTAGAGGAGGAGCTTTTAGAAAGAGTTCTAAGGGAAGAAGATGAGAATAAAGAAAATGATATATTCAATGATTGGCAACTGATGCAGGCAGAAAGCTTTTTAGAATCCTTAAAAATATTAGAAAGAGGCTAAAGGCGTAAGGTAAAAGGATTACTGAGAGAGCTCTGAAAAAAGTTTGAGGCTGCTCTTTGCTCGGTGTTTTCCGGGCGCCTGCGCTAAGTTCTACTTTTATCTTTGAACTGTAGCTCTTATGGGCGACGTATCAGTTATGAGAATAACTAAGGGTTTGAACGCATAGACCCGCCTTGATCGCGCTGCCTTATAAAAAACACACTCGCCGAGCAGCAAAGAAAAAGGGATTTTTCAGAGCTCTCTAGTGAGATAAATGCCAAAGAGAATTTTAAGATTTTTTTTCACAGGCCTGGGAGTCTTAATTGCTGTTTTGAGTTTGGTTTTATTTTATCAATTTCAATCTCAAGTTTACAAAAGGGGATATTCTCAGGTAGAGAGGGAACTGAACAGGGAACTAAAAACCTTAGGTTTTCAAATTAAGGAAAAAACAGTAAGAGAGGAAGGCTTTTTTCCTCGGCATAAAGTAGCCAAAATAACCATTAATATTCCCTTTGATTATCCCTTAGATAATCTAAAAAGACAAATTAACAAGGCTTTTTTTCCTCCTATAAAAATATTCGAGCTTAAGGAAAAAAATCTGGATGATCAATATCAAATTCAAGTTAATCTGGGTTTCAAGAATATTCTTACTCACTTTTTAACGTTCATTCTCAAAAAGGTAAAAATCGCCATTTTAATAGATGATTTCGGATATTCTCAAGGGGAGGCTGTCGATATTCTGCTTAAAAAGATAGCTGTGCCTCTTACAATTTCTATAATTCCAGGGACCCCCTATGCTAAAAGAATAGCACAGGAAGCTCATCACAATAAAAAGCAGATACTCATTCATCTCCCCATGCAGCCAAATGGAAATTTCAATAACAGGTATCGCTGGATAATTATGGAGGGAATGAAAGATGGGGAAATTAAGAAAATATTAAAGTCAGCTTCAAAGGATGTTCCTTATGCTGTTGGATTAAATAATCATATGGGCTCTTTAATTACTACCAGAAAAAGAGAAATGGAAGCTGTTTTAAGAGCGGTAAAGGAGGAAAGGTTGTTCTTTGTAGACAGTCGAACTACATCTTCTTCAATAGCTTATGCTCTTGCTCGAAAAATGGGGATAAGGTCATCTTACCGTCAGATTTTTTTAGACAATAAGAAAGAAGAATCTTATATAAATGGTCAGTTTAAGAAACTAATCTTATTGGCCAGGAAAAAAGGATGGGCTCTGGGAATTGGTCATATAAATAAAGTTACTGTTTTAACTTTAGAGAAACTCATCCGTCAACTTGATAAAAGAAAGATAAGATTAGTTTATGTCTCTCAAATACTAAGCTAGGTAAGGAGGAAAATTATGAGAAAAATTGCGGTATTGATGAGTGTTGGGGTAGCAATGGTTACTTTCTTTTCTGTTCAGGGGCAAACATCTACTAACCTTATTGATATTCCCACAGCTAAATTGTTGAAAAAAAATCATTACTCTATCAACTTTACTTTCTATCAAGAAGGTGGACTTTTAGTTGAAGGAGAAGCTGGCTTAACAGAAGATTTTACCATAGGTGCCTCTTATGGAGGGACAGGAGTAGTAGGAACCAGACCACTTAAGGGAAATCCAGAACCAGCTTTCTCCTTAAAATATAAGTTAGGTGAGGAAGGGAAAAATATGTCATTTTCCTTAACTGTAGGATACGAAGGACAGGGATATGGGAAATACTACAGACAAGGAAATAAAATAGAAATAAACGATGAGGAGCTAACTTTAACGAGAAGTTTTTATCAAATAAACTCAAAGGGATTTTATCTTTCCTTAAGCAAAATTATAAAAGATAAAGTTTTAGAAGTTCATGGGGGAATCAATCACTGTTTAGAGGATGATCCTGGTAGAGCAGGATTAGCTATATTCCTGGGAGCAAACCTAAAGGTAACCCCTAAAATAGAGGCAAAATTAGAGTACAATAATGGATTTCATAAGGAAATAAAATATAGAGATGTTTTCGAAGGTTACTCAGGCCCAGAAAAGCTTTTACGAAAGGAAGGGGGAGAAGTAAATTTGGGGTTTAGTTTACAATACACTCCTGGGTTATCTCTGGAACTCGATTTTAAAGACTTATCTCAACGCTACAGTGAATCAGGTAATAGAATATTTCGGATAACTTACTTTGGGGAATTTTAAATATTCAGCCACGGATTTACACAGATAGTAAATGCAAAGAAATCACAGCTAAATTATCTTTTAACGTTGAATATAGAACCCTGAACCTTTTACCCTTTGCCTCTTGTATATGATAATAAAAGAAAAATATCAGCGATAATCAGCGTCCATCCGTGGCTGAATAATTACGGGGGATTTTAAGTAAGATGAATCAGAGAAATAGATATCTTTTGGATTTTGAAAAACCAATTGAAGAGTTGGAAATAAAAATTCAAGAATTAAAGAAATTAACCCAAACAGAAAAAATAGACTTGGCTGAAGAGATTAACAACCTTGAAGCTAAATTGGAAAAACTAAGAGAACAGACCTTTCTCCATCTTACTCCC
Source organism: Candidatus Aerophobota bacterium (assembly GCA_021160405.1). Lineage (GTDB taxonomy): Bacteria > Aerophobota > Aerophobia > Aerophobales > JAGHCO01 > JAGHCO01. The sequence continues at coordinate 13,573 of JAGHCO010000202.1, read as the reverse complement.
TGGCAAAGAGTTCAACTTGCTCGTCATCCCAATCGCCCCAAAACCTTAAATTTAGCAAAGTTAATTTTTGATGATTTTCTCCTTCTACATGGAGATAGACTTTACTCAGACGATCAAGCTATTGTAGCTGGCTTAGGAAAAGTAGAGGAGCGAAGAGTAGTATTTATAGGTCATCAGAAAGGAGAGTCAATAAAGGAGAATCTATCCAGAAATTTTGGCATGGCTCATCCAGAAGGATACAGAAAAGCTCATAGGTTAATGTCATTGGCTGAGAAATTTAACCGTCCAGTAATTACCTTTATTGATACTCCGGGAGCTTATCCTGGGATTGAAGCTGAGGAGAGGGGACAAGCTGAAGCTATTTCAGCTAATTTAGAGAAAATGTCTCACTTAAAAGTTCCTATTCTGGTAATTATTATTGGAGAGGGAGGAAGTGGAGGAGCTCTTGGAATAGGGGTTGGTGATAAAGTCTTAATGCTGGAAAATGCTATTTATTCAGTTATTTCTCCCGAAGGGTGTGCTGCTATTCTCTGGAAAGACCAAGAAAAGGTAGAAGAAGCAGCCAGTGCTCTAAAGCTCACCTCACAAGATCTGTTAAGCTTAGGAATAATAGATAGTGTTATTCCTGAACCTAAGGGAGGAGCCCACAGAGATATAGAACAAACTGCCCTTAATATAAAGGAAACAATTTTAAGAGAACTAAAGTTTTTTCAGGGAATTTCCCCCGAGGAACTAATAAAAAAAAGATACCAAAAATACCGAAAGATGAGAATTTAGGAGTAAAGAAAATGGGTGAGGAATACGGAGCAAAGCAGATAAAAGTTTTAAAAGACCTGGAGGCGGTAAGAAAAACTCCAAGTATGTACATTGGAAGCACCGGTTCCAGAGGACTTCACCACTTAGTAAGTGAGGTAGTAGATAATTCCATTGATGAGGTTTTAGCTGGTTATTGTAAAAATATTAAAGTGATCATCCATTCAGATAACAGTATTACTGTAATTGACGATGGAAGGGGTATACCGGTAGAGACCCATCCTGTTTATAAAAAATCTGCTTTAGAGCTAGTGCTAACTACCCTTCATGCCGGAGGAAAATTTGACACTAAAATTTATCGAGTATCTGGAGGTCTTCATGGAGTAGGAGTTTCCGTGGTAAATGCTCTATCAGAGTGGTTTGAGGCTAAAGTAATTCGTGAGGGAAAAATTTGGCGCCAGAGATATAAAAAGGGGAAACCAGTTACAACGGTTGAGGAAATAGGAGAAGCTGAAGATGGAAGAAGTGGAACAGAGATTAGTTTTTTCCCAAGTAAGGAAATATTTGAAAGTATAGAATTTGATTACGAAAAAATAGCTCGGCGTTTAAGAGAATTAGCTTTTCTTAATCAGGGAGTTACTATCCAAATTGAAGATGAAAGAGAAACTCGGAAGGAAACTTTTAAGTATGAAGGAGGAATAAAAGAGTTTGTAAAGCATATTAATCGTAACAGAGAAGTTCTTTTTCCTGAGCCAATTTACATAAAGGAAGAAAGAGGCAATGTTCAATTAGAAGTAGCCATTCAATACAATGAAAACTTTATTCAAGATATATTCGCTTTCGTCAATGATATTAACACTGAAGAGGGAGGAACTCATATTTCCGGATTTAAATCAGCACTTACCAGGGCAATAAATGACTATGCTCGTAAACAAGAAAATAAAGAGATAAATCTTATCGGAGAGGATATCAGGGAAGGACTTACCGCCATTATAAATATGAAGTTTCCTAATCCTCAGTTTGAAGGTCAAACAAAAACCAGATTAGGTAATAGCGAGGCTAAGGGAATTGTAGAATCCATTGTTTATGAGAATCTTTCTCGTTTCTTAGAAGACAATCCTCCTGTAGCTAAGCTTATCCTGCAAAGGGTTATCTCAGCCTCTCGAGTTCGTCAAGCTGCCCAGAGAGCCAGAGAACTTACAAGAAAGAAGGAAAGTTTAGGAGGAGGGGCCCTACCTGGAAAATTAGCTGCCTGTTCTGAAAACAACCCTGAGAAAAATGAACTTTACATTGTAGAGGGAGACTCAGCTGGAGGATCAGCAAAACAGGGCAGAGACAGAAAATTCCAAGCTATTCTTCCTTTAAGAGGAAAAATAATAAATGTGGAGAAGGCCCATTTACTTAAAGTTCTCAGCAATGAGGAAATAAAGTCTATGATCTCTGCAATTGGCACAGGAATAAAAGATGAATTTGATCTTGCCAAACTAAGATACCATAAAATCATCCTTATGAGTGATGCTGATATTGATGGAGCTCATATTAGAACCCTTCTTTTAACTTTCTTTTACCGATATATGCAAACTTTAATTAGAGAGGGTTGCATTTATATTGCTCAACCACCTCTTTACCGGGTAAGCAATAAAAATAAGGAGTATTTTCTCTACAGTGATGTTGAATTAAAAAGACTAAGGGAACAGTTGAAGGGAGAGAAAATAGAAGTTCAAAGATACAAGGGTTTGGGAGAGATGAATCCTAATCAGCTCTGGCAAGCTGCTATGAATCCTGATACCAGAACCATCTATCAGGTTTCCATTGAAGATGCTGTGGAGGCTGATGAGTTATTTACCATCCTTATGGGACAAGAGGTAGAACCACGCAGAAGATTCATTGAAAGGTATGCGGGAGAAGTAAAAGAATTAGATATATAGTAAGGAACAAAAAATGGCTGAAGAAAAAATAGCTCCTCTTTACTTAGAAGAGGAGATGAGAAAATCTTATCTTAGTTATGCTATGAGTGTAATTGTAGGTAGAGCTCTGCCTGATGTGCGTGACGGCTTAAAACCAGTGCAAAGAAGAATCCTTTATGCTATGCAAGGATTAGGATTAACCTCTAACAAACCTTATCGAAAATCAGCTCGCCTGGTAGGAGAAGTTTTAGGTAAATACCATCCTCATGGAGATATGGCTGTATACGATGCTTTAGTGAGAATGGCTCAGGATTTCTCCCTACGTTACCCCTTAATTGATGGACAGGGAAACTTTGGGTCTATTGATGGGGACCCCCCTGCAGCTATGAGGTACACTGAGGTGAGACTTTCCTCTATTGCTGAGGAACTGCTTGAGGATCTGGATAAAGGAACAGTAGATTTTATTCCCAATTTTGACAATTCCTTAGAAGAGCCTGTTGTCCTACCAGCAAAGTTTCCCAATCTTCTTTTAAATGGCTCATCAGGAATAGCTGTGGGTATGGCTACTAATATTCCTCCCCATAATTTAGGAGAACTGATAGATGGATGCGTAAGAATGATTGAACATCCTCAGATTACGGTTAATGAGCTTTTAGAGGTAATAAAGGGTCCTGATTTTCCCACAGGAGGAATTATTCTTAAGGAAAAAGGAATAGAGGAAGCTTACGAGAAAGGTAGAGGTAAAATAGTTCTAAGAGGAAAGGCACAGATAAAAGAGGAAGGGGGGAAAGAGAAGATAATTATCCAAGAGATTCCCTATCAGGTTAACAAGACCAAATTAATCGAAAAAATTGCCGATTTAGCTGGGGAGGAAAAAATAAAAGGAATTAAAGCTGTTAGAGATGAATCGGATAAGATGGGAATAAGGGTGGTTGTAGAGCTTTCCCGCTTAGCTAATCCAGAAGTTGTCCTTAATCAGCTTTACAAATACACTCCTCTCCAGATAACTTTTGGCATCATTTTCTTAGCGTTAGTGGATGGAAAACCTCAACTTTTAACTTTAACTCAGGCAATAAAGTGCTATCTTGAGCATCGTAGAGAAATAGTAATTCGCAGAACTCATTTTCTCTTAGAAAAGGAAGAAAAAAAAGCCCATATCTTAGAGGGGTTAAAAAAGGCACTGGGTAAATTAAATGAGGTTATTGAAATCATAAGGTCCTCCTCTAATCCTAAAGAGGCTAAACAAAGTTTAATAGAATTCTTAAGCTTAACCGAAACTCAAGCTCAGGCTATTTTAGATATGAGATTGCAAAGATTAACAGGTTTGGAAAGAGAAAAAATAGAAAAAGACTACCAAATAGCAGTTAAAAATATACAGGGATTTAAGAGGATCCTGGCTAGTGATGAGGAAATTTGGGCTATTATTAAAAATGAGCTTATTCAGATTAAAGATAAATATGCAACTCCTCGTCGAACCAGCATTGAGAAAAAGATCAAAAAATTATTTTTTAAACCCGAGGACCTCATTGAAAAAGAGGATATCATTGTCACCGTTACTTCTCAGGGATATATAAAATCCACCCCTTTAAGAGCTTACAAAAGACAGAAAAGGGGAGGAAAAGGAATAAGTGGGATTTCTCTGGATAGGGGAGATATTGTTCGAGACTCTTTTATGTGTAATACTCACTCCACACTCTTACTTTTCACCAATCTGGGAAGGGTTTACTCAATTAAAGCTTATGATATACCTGAAAAAAAGAGAGGAGGTAGAGGAAAGGCTCTCGTTAATTTCTTAGCTTTAAAGGAGAAAGAAAAGATTACCGCTGCTATTCCTGTGGATAGTTCTAACTCCGGTCAGTTTCTCTTTATGACCACCAGAAAAGGAATAGTTAAAAAGACCCCCTTTTCTCAATTTACCCGGATCTTTCGGGGAGGAATAATTGCTATTAATTTAAGGGAAAAAGACAAATTAATTAGAGTTCTACTTACCTCGGGAGATGATGATGTGCTTCTTTGCACCAAAAATGGAAAAGCTATTCGCTTTTCGGAAGGGGATGTGCGAGCTTTAGGAAGAGCTTCCATGGGAGTAAAAGGAATTTCTTTAAAAGAAAATGATGAGGTTAAAGATGCTACGTTAGTCAAGGAAAATGAAAGTTTATTCACCATTACTTCCCGAGGTTACGGGAAGCGGACCCCTTTTTCTCAGTATAGAAAAACCAAAAGAGGAGGAAAAGGAATTATCAATATTCACCTTCATCCAGATAGAGGAAAGGTAGTAGCAATAAAGAAAATAAATAAGAAGGATGAGGTAGTTATAATAAGTAAAAAAGGTAAGAGTATTCGTCTTTTAGCTAAGGACATACGTCTTTCTGGAAGAAACACTATGGGAATTTGTATTATTAAATTAAGCAGGGATGATGAGGTTATTGGTATAACATGAAGATTGCTTTTTTATTCCCAGGACAGGGGTCTCAACAAGTAGGAATGGGAAAAGAAATTTTTTCTCTTTACTCTAAAGAAAAGGAAATCTTTCAACAGGCTAGAAAAATCTTAGGATTTGATGTGGAGAAATTGTGTCTTTACGGCTCGGAAGAGGATCTTAAAAAGACATATTACCTTCAGCCTTCCCTTTTAATTTTAAGCTATATTACAGCTAAATTACTGGAAAAAAATGGCATTTATCCTGTGGCAGTAGCTGGACATAGCCTGGGAGAATGGACAGCCGTTGCCGTATCTGAAGTGGTAGATTATCCCGATGCCTTAAAGATAATTTATCAAAGGGCAAGATTAATGGAAGAGGCATCTATAAGGAAAGGAGGAGGAATGGCTGCTGTAATTGGTCTTAATAGAGAAAAGGTAATAAATATCTGCCAGCAAGTAGGAGAGGTTGAGGCAGTTAACTTTAACTGTCCTTCTCAAGTAGTTATTTCGGGAAAAAAAGAAAAAGTTGATGAGGCAGGTAAAAGATTAAAGAGAGAGGGAGCAAAAAGAGTGATTCCTCTTCCTGTATCTGGAGCTTTTCACAGCTTCCTTATGAGAGAAGCGGCCAGCAAGTTTTCTAAAGTTTTAGATAAATTTAAATTTTTTTCTCCTCGCTATCCTATAGTTTGCAATGCTTCTGCCTGTTATGCCAAAACTAATGATGAGGTTAAGAGGAATTTAAAAAAACAGATGGACCATCCTGTGCTCTGGGAAGATAGCATGAAAAGGTTAATCCGCGATGGGGTAAATGTTTTCGTAGAAGTAGGGCCGGGCAAAGTTCTCCAGAATCTTTTAAGAAGAATAGATAAAGGAGTTACTACTTTAGGAGTTGAGAGCAAAGAGGATATAGAAAAACTCTGTAACTACTTAGGAAAAAGGGGACAGGCTACTTTTTTGTTGCAATGACACGAGGCTTATTGAGCTTTTATAATTCATAACTAAATGATTATCTATATTTTTCTATTTTTTGATTCTTAGCCATAATTGAGGCACTGGTGACAACATCGTAACCTTTAGCAGGTTTCTTCTTAACTATAAACTGTTTGATCTTTTCCCTCAGGGAAGAAAATGTATTAAATCTTAATCGAGGAGCCTTAGCAGATACTAAACCGATACCCAAAATTATTCCTACTACCACTAAAATAGCTCCCCTTCCCCACTTTAATTTTGAAAAGGTACCGTTCTTTTTATACATTTCCTTGTATCCTTCCATAAGCATTTATCAAATTTTTTAGGAACTCGTAGTGATTTTAGCAATTATCAAAAAAATGTCAACGTTAGATAAGGAGAGCTCTGAAAAATTCTCTTCTTTTTGCTGCTCGGCGAGTGTGTTTTCCATAAGGCAGCGCGATCAAGGCGGGTCTATGCGTTCAAACCTTTAGTTATTCTCATAACTGATACGTCGCCCATAAGAGCCACAGTAAAAAGATAAAAGTAGAACTTAGCCGCAGGCGCCGGAAAACACCGAGCAAAGAGCAGCCTCAAACTTTTTCCTTACTTTGTAATTTTCGCTCCTAACTCATAGCTGAGTTTTAAAGCATCAGGGTATTTTAATATTTCTCCTTTTTGATCTATTCCCTTAAGCAGTAGCTCTCCCTTGTAGTCAACCTCCAATACCTTAAAAAGTGACTTAACAACCTTAATAGCACCACTAAAGAGGTATGTTAGCTTTGTTCCCCCAACAGATATAAAAACGCCTTTTCGTGGAATTCTCTTCCCTGGAACGAACTCTCTTTTGAGTAGATACTTCATTGCCCAGAACGGCTGACACCTATCAATAAATGCCTTACCTTGAGCAGGAATACTCATAAAAAATATAGGGGAACCAAAAATTATGGCATCCATACTAATAAGCTTAGGGTAAAGCATCTGCATATCATCATTTACAACACATTCACCAGCCTTATGACAGAGAAGACATTCAAGGCAGGGGTGAATTCTAAAATCTTGTAATCTGAGAAACTCTACATCCGCCTTTGCATCGGATGCTCCTTTAAATGCCTCCTTTAGGAGCAACTCAGTATTACCATCTTTCCTGGGTGAACAGGATATAACGAGAACCTTCAAATTCCAACTCCTCGCATCAAAAACCAATTATTGTCACGTAGGCAATATTATGAGCATGATCAGATATTCTCTCAAGATTCCTTACAATATCTATATAAATTGGACCAACTTCAGGTTTACAGGTTCCTTCCTTTAGCCTTTGGTAATGATTTTTCTCCAATTCTCTTTGCATACGATCAACGGTTACTTCTAAATCCAAAACAACCTGTCCCAGTTTTTCATCTTTTTTGTCCAATACCTGTATTGCCTTAATATAGCTTTCTTTTGTAGTATCAAAAATCTTTCTTAGTTCCTCCATCGCAATTTTTGAAAAGTGAAGCTTTTCTTTTATCATATAATCTGCCAACTCTGCAAAGTTATTTGCATGGTCAGCTACTCTTTCTATATCTGATATAGAATGCACTAAAATAGCTACCTCTCTTGATTGTTTTTTAGACAGAGACTTACCAGATATTTTTGTAAGATAACTCTCTATGGCATTGTCTAACCCATCAACTGATTCCTCGTTTTTTAAAACTGGGAGGATAAATCTCTTCTCCCTTGTAAATAGAGCTTTCTCGCTGTCCTGTAGCATTTTTTCTACAATATTTGCCATTCGCATAGCTTCTTTCTTTGCCTGTTCTATTGCTATGTATGGTGCATTTAAAAGCTTTTCATCCAGGTACATTATCCTTTTATCAACTACTATAGCTTCACCAGGAAGGATCTTCTTTACCAACGCGATTAGCAAACCTATAGCTGGAAGCATGATAATAGTCATAGTAGTGTTGAACATTGTATGAGCATTAGCAATCTGTCTTGGCAGATCAGGTGATGTTAAAGAGACAATCCACGCAAACTGCTTAATAAAAGGAAAAAATAAAAGCACTCCAATTATGTTAAACGTAAAATGTGACATTGCTGACCTTTTTGCAGAAAGTGAGGAGCCAATAGATGCAATCAATGCTGTAACACAAGTCCCAATATTTGCTCCTAAGATTATAGAAATTGCAGAATTTAAATCAATAATCTTCTCCATACCCATTGCTATCACTAACCCAGTAGTAGCAGAAGAACTCTGTATTATTCCCGTGAAAACAGCACCTGCAACTACTCCTAAAATAGGAATCTTACTAAAATTGGTAAGCATGTTAACAAAAAATGCGTTATCCCTTAATGGTTTTAATCCTGATGACATAGTATGCATACCTAAGAAAAGAATTCCAAAACCCAAGATAATCTGACCAATATATTTATATTTCTCCTTTTTGCAAAAAAAGAAGAGAAAGAATCCTAACGCTATTAGCGGGAAGAACATAATTCCAATTTTAAATGAGACTATCTGTGCAGTAACAGTTGTGCCAATCTCTGCACCTAAGATAACGCCAACAGCTTGCTCCAGGCTCATCAAACCAGAATTAATTAAACCAATTAATGTAACAGTTGTTACAGAAGAGCTCTGGATAATGGCCGTTACCACAAATCCAACGAAAACGCCTTTAATTGGTCTGTTCGTAAGTTTCTCTAATATTATCCTAAGCTTATCACCCGCTGCTTTTTGTAATCCTTTACTAAGCAGGTACAACCCATAAAGAAACAATGCTAATCCACCAACTACAGCGAAAATAATTGATAAAATACTCATTTTTCTTTTATTTTCCAGATATCTTCTTTTTCCTCATAGAAAAGAGTATACCTTTTACCCTCCTCATCTTCTACTACAAAGAAATCCCCACTTTCTTCTCTCCACTGCTTCAATATCTTCTTAACTCTATGAGTTTTCCCCTTAAAGGTAAAGACATTAGGTCTTTGAGCATATTTATAATCAGAGTAGCACTCTACAGAAACTGCTTCCCCTTTAATAATTACTCTATGCATTTTTTACTCCCGAGATTGAATTTTTGCTTTGAGGTTTACTCCGTAGAATTTTTTCTATCCTATGGGGTAAAAAAATTAAAGCTGTGTAATACACTATAAGAAGATAGAGAGGAAATGAGCTTATTCTGGGACAGGCTATCAAAGATAACTTCACAGAGTGGGGAAAAGAGAAAAAATTGACCACTTTTAACAGTGTTTCTATTGCCAACCAATTAGTATTAGCTATTATTTGAGATACTTCCAAACTTGCAGTTCCCAGAAAACAAGATAAAAAACCCAGAGCAAGAATAACTGTAATTAAGGGGGCAATTAAAAGATTAGTTACAATTCCAATTAAGGGAAGCTGATGAAAATAAAGGGCTAAAAGAGGAAGAAGAGAGAGTTGAGCTGCTGAGGAGACCGATAGGGGGCCTCTCAGAAAAGGAGGAAGTTTTTTTAATTTATCCTCAATATAAGGGGTAAGATAAACTATCCCTCCAACAGCAACAAAAGAAAGCTGAAAGCTAACTGTAAAAAGATTTAAGGGATTAATGATGAGGATAAGCAAAGCCGCTAAACTAAGAATAACTAAAAGAGAAGTTTGTCTGTCTGCCAAAAAGCATACTAAACCTATACTGGCCATAAAAGTAGCCCTTACTACTGGAGCCCGAAATCCCGTAAGAAGAGCATAGTACCATAGAGGAGGAAGGGCAAGAAAAGATGTAAGCTTTGAAGAAAATCCTACTGTCCGAAATAAAAGAAAAATAATAAGAAGAACAAGACCTACATGCAGGCCACTTACTACAAGGATATGAGCAGTACCGGTTTTCCTAAAGGCACTTAAAGTATCTGCAGGTAAAGATTCCTTATCTCCTAAGAGGATCCCTTTTAAAACAGAGCGATGTGGAAAGGGAAGTGTTTTATCTATCAACCCTGCCATCCAATCTCTTGATCTGTAAGCTAAGCTAAGGATGGGATTACCCCTATTTTTTTCTATAACATTCACTTTTCCTGTATTAACCTCAACCCATACTCCCTGATAGGACAGGTACTCCTGCCAATTAAATTCTCCTTTTTTTCTAGCTCCCCGAGGTATCCTTAATCTACCTTTAACATTAACTCTATCACCATAGTTGCAAGTTTTATAAGGAAAATAACTATTTACCCATACTTTCCCCTCTGTTTTGTTAATTTTATTCTCAAATTTTATTCTTTTCACTTCCATTATAAAAGTAACTCTTCTTTTTCCCCCTTTCTTTAATTGAGGGTGAGTTATCACTTTACCTGTTATTTCTACTGCTCTGGAGGTGGGAGCAAAATTAATAATATTAGACGGGGAGGGATAATAACGAATGTAAAAATAAATAATACCTATGAAAAAGGTAAGGAGAAACAAAAGATAAGTTACTGTTTTTTCTCTTTTCTTTAGATAAAAGAAAAAACTTAAGCTGAAAAGAGCAAGGATGCTAAGATAAAGGAAAAGGATGGGAAATAATAGATATCTTCCCAAAAGAATACCTCCTATAAAGGAGGAGGTAAAACCAATAATTGGCTTTTTCATCTTCCATGAAATCTTCGAGAGATTCCTCCAGAACCTCTCCCAGCAGTTCTCGGCTGAGGAATCTGGTGAAGTTTTCTTTTTTTAAACACATCTTTTCGATTAAGTTTCCTTACAGGAAATCGAGCATCATAGACTTTATAAGCCATAAGAGTGCTCCTTATTTTTTTGTAAGTTTTATCTTAATATCCTACTTGTTTTAACCGGGTCCGGTAAAACCCTGTTAGATGGAGGAGTTTATCTAACGAAGTAAACTATTAAAGCTCTTTTCCTGAGTAAGAGGGTTTAACCTCCTGATTTCCTTGCCATTGCTCGCTTTGTTAAATGTAAAGCTACCTAACAGGGTGAGAGGCGAAGCGAGAAAGTAATCTCACAAGACTACCACTCCTTTCTTCAGCACTGACAGAAAAAGAAAAATTTTAGAGAATCTACCTATTATGGTAGTTCTTTTCTTCTTATAAGAAAACATATCAGAAATGATTATAAGTGTCAAGATATCCCAATTTTGCCATTTTCTTTATTCTGATAAATCCATCAACTACCAGAGAATAGATATAAACTCCTCGGGCTACACTCTCGCCTCGTTCGTTTCTGCCATCCCAGGATATACTGTAATACCCTTTAGATTGATAATCATCTATTAGCGTTTTCACCAACTCTCCAGAGATGGTATATATCTTTAGAGTTATCTGACAAGAGCGCGGTAATTCGTATTCAATAGTAGTTTTGTAAGTAAATGGGTTAGGATAGTTCTGATGTAAAACAAATTTCTCTGCAGATAAGGTAGTGAAGGTAAAAAAATTACCCTCATTGTCATTAGTAACGGCGTTACCGGCAAAGTCCCTCGATTGAACTTTAAAAAAGTAGGTAGTACCCCATTTTAAGTTAGTTAAGGTTACCCGGTGCGTAATGACCATATTAAGGTCCGCAAAGGATTCCTCTAAAGGAGTTTTTTCTCCGTAGATAACTCTGCTATCGGAGGGCTCATCTGTATCCCAAAGGATAGTAACCTTAGATTTACACACATCTACAACATTAATCTGAGAGATAATCTTGGGAGAAGTAGAGTCTTGAGGTAAAGATATTAAAGCATAACGATCTTTGTCTTCCCCTAAGTTCTCTTTGCTTGCTCCTCGATCCAAAGACTGTTGAGCAAGTTTTGGAGAAGATGGTCCTACAGTTAGAACCTCTATCGAATCCTCTCTCACTTTTACAATCCTGTACTGCATAGGGTATTCAATAAGGGAACTCGTTACAAAACAGGAAATTTCAGAAAGGTGGGATTTTCTGTTTCTGTGTTGATGACCAGCAAAAACTAATATTTTCCTGTAATTTTTGACCCGAGGTTGTAAAATATCTTTTAAATTTTGAGCATTAGTTATATCCTCGGGTGGATGGTGGAGAAAGAGAAAGAAAGTAGCGTTGGTGTTAGCATAATCCTTAAGCACATCTTCCAAGAACTCAATTTGCTCGGAGGAAATAGTTCCCTCAACTGTCATATCCTTAGCACTATCTATCCCCACTAATACACTATTAGTACTCTCATCGTTTATCACCCAGCAGATTTTTCCAAAAGTGGACAGGTAATTGCTCGATCCTAATAGTTTGTCGTGATTTCCCGGAACTACATACCATATAGATCCTACCTCTTCATTTAAAATATCACTTGCCGATTTCAGATCATCCATAGTTCCCTTGTCAGAAATGTCACCTGTGTGTATCACCACTTGAGGGTGGTAGGCTGAAACTATCTCTTGCAAAGTGAGACGGAGAATCTTCTTTGATTGAGAAAGTAATTTATAAGGTGGATAATCCACTCCTGTGGAATCAATGTGACTATCAGTAATTTGGGCAAAACAGAAAATTGAGGAGGTGCGGCTGATTTCTTTAGCATATCCACCCGGTCCAATTTCCAGAGAGAGGTAGACAACCGTAGTAAGAAACAGAAAGCTTAACCCTTTATAAAATCTATTTTTCTTCAACAGCATTTTCCTTTTTTCTCTCCCTTGCAGAGAGGAAATTATGTAGTGTATTTCAATATTGCTTCGTGGTTGCTCGCAATAACAAGCACTATGATGTATATCCAAAAGGTAAATCTAATTGAGCTTACCAAACCTAAGATTATTTCTCCACCTTTTTCAACTCTTGTTGTTTGTCTCCTTCTAAATCTACTTTATAAAATTCGCTACTTTGCTCCAGCAACATATAAAATTCATATCACTCCTTTGTGCCTTGGTGACTGAACTGTTACATTTTCTTTTCATCTTACCTAAAAAATACTAAATAAAAAAGTCCCGGTTCTTTCCATTTATCCAGGTTTATCTCACGATCTTCCAAACATCAAGAATATACCTATCTAAATCTCTTCCAAAAATCCTTAGCTCTCCATTTATTTATCCACACCCTCTTGAACCTTTTGAGTATTAAAAGGTCACTGAGCAATCTTTTAATCCCTTCTCCCTGTATCAAAACTCTGTAGGCAAAGGAAGAAGAGGGAACAATCTTCATCTCTACGCCCTTTTTTGCTTTCTTTATCTCTTCTATTCTATCCAAGGATATAAAAGAATCAACCTCTCCATCTATATAAACCTTAACGTTGTTAAGCACAACCTCACCAGTATATATAGTCTCTTTTCCGCCTTCTAACCTTCTATATAAGCCCTTACCATAGTTAATTTTCATTTACACAAATTGCACAAGTCACATGGGGATTAAAGATATTGACCACTCCTTCCTTTACCTTACTTTTAACCACCAAAGACCTCACCTTTTCTGTAAAATCCATAACACCGAGATACTTTCCAGAGTAAATTTCAACTTCTCCCCATATAACTTTCATAAGTTAATTGAGATAAAACTTGATATAATTATAAACTGGAATTAAGGGGTGTCAAATTGATTTAATAGAGAGCTCTGAAAAATTCTCTTCTTTTTGCTGCTCGGCGAGGTGTTTCCATAAGGCAGCGGCGAT
>JAGHCO010000068.1 GCA_021160405.1 Candidatus Aerophobota bacterium | reverse complement strand
TCTCTCAATTGTTGAAATAAGTTCCCAATTTGGTGGGAATACTTATAGTCTGTAGCATTTCTCTCTAAATGATTACAAAGAGACTTGAGATTGGTAAAGTTTTCCATATTATTTCCTCATTAAAGATTAAAGACGCCATTTCATATAACTGGATATATACGCACTTGCCCTTAGTTTAGCTAAAACAAGCCAAAAAATATCTTAGGATGTGTAATCATAAACCGTTGTGGTTGCTTCAAATTACCACTTATTCAAAACTCCCGGGTAGCATCTTCGGGTGATAAATTAAGGTAAATCTCGGCGGTTGTCTCAATCGGTCATGGCCTAAAAGACTCTGTGAAGCTCCGATGGAGATTTTTTGAGGATTGAACAAATACCTATCCTTAGCCACCCAATAAGGCTACAATTTGACTTAATAATGAAGGGGCAATTATATTAATTGCAGTTCCTTCAAGGATTCTCCTAATCGAAGTAAGACACTCGGTTATGACTGTAGCTTTTGGCTTTGAAGAGGCCATTTGTGCATCTATTGTTTCTATTTCTGCTTGAAGATCAGACTTCTGTTGTGCTTTGAGGCCAAGTCGATCGACAGATTTTTTAAGCGTCTTTATCACTTCCTTAAGCTCTTCGTATCTGGCTTCATTAATGGTAATCTCTTGTTTAGCTGAAGGACTAGCCTGTTGGATTTGTGAATCTGTCATTTGGCCAATGGATATGATATTAACCGGTGGGAAGTAATAGGTAGATTGCTCGGGATTAGACAATGCCTGTTCAACTTCTCGAATACCTGAATGCGTAATACCGATAATACCACCAAGTGCTTGGAATTGAATTAACCCTTCTCCCTTAAGGTATTGTGCAATTTTTATAATTAGTTCTCTATAAACCCCAGGTTCTTACCAATGTCAAACATGCTGAACCATTTTAACTCATTTCCACCCGTCAACGTATACAACGCGTGGAGGAATTGGAAACGTTTTTTTCTCATTTCTTCTACCGAAACCATTCTAACTTCCTTGTTATATTATGAAAACCCTTACCAGATAAGGGTTCTAAAGACCAATTTCTCAATTTTTTCTGAAAATTATCCTCATTTTTAAGGGGTGGAGAGCAAAAATTTTTCTTTTCACATTTTGTGAAAACCTGCTAAATTTTTAACCTCCATTTTAACCGGTTTCTTTATGGATCTTATTAACAGAACTTCAATTTTTTACCTCCTCCCTCTCCTGTGACATTATCTTTAGGGAAAAATTTGTTGCCTTTCACAAAATTCGAGAGAACGGTAAGGTAAAAATTCCGCTCTGGTTGTGAAAAGGCAAGATAAAGTTCGAGTCGTCAAAAGCTTTCTCCAAAATTTTTAATTTTATGAAGCCCTATTTATTATATCGGCAAATATTTTAAAATTATTTACTTCCGCTCTATCAAAATCGCTAGGTAGTGGAGGTTATTAGGTTGCTAAATAATCTCCCGGGCCAATCGCTATCGTCTAAAAATAAAATATGATGTTTTATATATTCTTCTTTTGAAGGAGGCTTTGATTTTCCTTCTACCAATTTCTCATATGGAGTTTTGGAAAGTATAAAGGATTCCAATACTACATTATCTTTTCCGAGTTTTTGTTCTAATTGCTTAAACTCATCCTTAAGCTGTATCTTTTCATCGTCTAATCCTTTCGTGTGCTCTAATCCCTTTGGGTCTATAAAAACAATGGTTTGCTTCCTGCCTTCTTTTGTCCACATAATAAAATCTGGGTAGAAAGCTGCCCATTGTAGCTGAAAACCTACACCTGATTTTGGAAAGTTTCTCAAAAGATAAACTTCAATATCTGAAAATTTATCTTTATTATTTTTCAAATAGTCTCGCAAGCCTTTAATGAAATCTTCTTCACTTTCCACTAAACCAGCTGGAGTGATTTTATCTATTTTCTTGTTTTTGCCTTGAAGTAATATTGGCACATAGAGAGACCTATCAAAATAAATACGGGGTAAAGTCTTGGTATCTTCTTTAAGTAATTTGTTTAAATCTCTTGCCAGCTTTTTTATTTCTTCGATCAGTTCTTTTTCTCTCTTATCTATCTGCACTGTATAGGCATATCTATTTCCTGGTTTTTCAAAAAGGGTAAAAAAGGGTAACTGTTTTCCATTTTTAAGTGGTTCACAGTGCAGGTTTTCTGTCTCAAAACGTTTGGCATATTTTCTATAAAACAAATCCAGATATTTTTTAATAACCAAAAGCGCTACATTCTCTAGTCGCCTTACATCACCCTTGTTTTTCACCTCCAGAGTCTCAGGAAGTGCCATAATTTTATACCTATCTGATAAAAGTAAGTTTTTTAACGTGTCTTTATCTAAAACCAAGTTCCAGTAGCCTTTTACAATTTTGAAATCATAAATCTCTTGCCATATTCTTTCCCAATCAAGTAAATCTAAGGTACCTTCTGTAAATCTTAATTTGTGAGCTTCTGCTCTTATTTGGTCCATTTTAATCCCTTCTTCTTTCCTCTCCTTTGCAAGATACATAGATATCCTTGGTAAAAGATCAACTGTAAAGTAAATCTTATCCTCAATCTCGAACCTTAAAATTTCCTCTTCTTCAAACTTCTTATCTTTATCTTTAGAAAGGGTGTAAAGAGTCTTCCATTTTTTTTCATGTTGAGGCTTTATAGGTATTTCAATAGTCTCAAACTCTACTTCTTCCTTTCTGATTGCTTCCAAGAACTTGCTTAAATAGTCAGCCTTGATCCCATAAATATTAAGCATCTCCAAGAATTGAACTTGTGAATTTCCCCCACTTCTTTTAAGAGACATCCCTTTACCCTTAAGCCTCACTCCCCTTCCAAAAAGCTGTATTATCTGAGGACCCTGTCCTTTACCTATATTCAAAAGCCCCATTGAAGAAACACGCCATGTATCCCAACCCTCGATAAACTTCTTTGAACCAATGAGAAGATTTATCTTAGAATCTTCTTTTTTAATATCATCAAAAAGAGAGTCTGATACAGAATCCTGTTCTACAGATATTCCTTCTTTCTCTAATTGTTTTTTAAAACCTGAAACATTGCCAATATTTATAACTCCAAAATATGGATTCTCCCCAACCCTTAAACCGAACTCCCCCTCGGCATTCTTTAACTCATATATACCCAAACTTCCTTTGCCACCAAAAAGCCTTCTGTATAAATCCTCAAAATCAATACCTCTTTTTCTTAGATAACAAAATTTTTCAGAAAATACATCCTTCTCTTCTTCATCCTTAAGTCTGGTTTCACCATTCAAAATATCTTTTGCCCATTTTGTTACCCAATTTTCATCTTGAATTACTCTTTTTATAAATTCCACAATCTGAATAACATCGGATTCCTCTTTTTTTCCGGTAACTGTTGTCCCGACAAAAATCCAGAGGGGTTTTTCAAGATTATATTCGCTGGCTAAATGTCTATTCTCCTCATAAACCAGAAGCTGCTCGTAAAAGGATAAAAGATTTGCTACAAACATTGATTCCTGAAATTCTTGCTCGCTGATTTTTACTTGCTTTACATTTAAAACAGAGAAGTCCTTGCCATAGCCATCCAGATAAAAGTATTTATAGGAATAATCAAACAAAATTGATTTAGCATATTCTTCAAGTATCTCTTTATTTCTTCCTGATAAAATCTGTCCGAAAGTTGCACTGTATTCAAAGACAAAACCATATCGAGCAAGTTTATTTCTAAGTTTTGCCCATTTTTGCTCTTCTGATTTTTTGCCTTTATGTCCTTCATCTACAAAAACAAGATTTTTTCCCTCAAATACATCAACCGGCAAAGTAACTCCTCCACCTTTTTTCTCTTCCACGAATTTCGTCATTTCTATTACTAAAACTTCACGCTCGGAAGTTGCTGATCCAAGGTGACTCAAACTACCCCCATAAAGCCTTGCAGGAATTCCACTTTTCTCAAGTTCCTCAAAGTGCTGTTTTGAAAGCCCTTCATTAGGAGTAATAAAAATGATATTGTCAGGGGAGAATAGCTTGTAATTGAAAAATTGATGATAGTTTATATGAGCGATTAGCGTCTTACCAGAACCGGTAGCCATCCAGAAAGCGAGTTTTTTTAAATCATTTTCGGTAAAAGAATCTATGATTCCAATATCTTGCTTCTCTTTATAGTCCCTTAGAAACCCGTTCAGTTCATACAAAAACTCCGGTTTTCTATTTTTGAGATTGTCCAGAACGATCTCCGCAAAAAGTACAGCCAGATACTGAAAATATTTTAAAACTACAGGTTCGCGTCTGTAGTTGATCTTCTTTACGTAGGATTGAATGTTTTCATCATATTTAAGAAGAAGCTCTTCCGGAAGTTTAAGATTTTCAAAAGAGGATCGCAGGATATTAATAAAATGACTTCTCCCATCGCTATCAACGCCAACTGGTGCCTCTTTTAATTTATTCTGTAAATCTCTAAAATCGCTCACTCCAAAGAGAGAAAGGAGGTATTTATTTAGAACAAGATACTTTTCTATATTCATGTTTTTTATCCCATTAGCCTTTTAAATTCTGGCTCGATGTAACGAATTTCCGCGGTATGCTTGCCAAGTTTCGGGGTTAAAACACTTTGTCCATTTACATAGACAATATGGGGTGTCCAGGGTAAAAGCTTCTTGATGATAAATTTTTTATCTTCTTTAAAATCTTTTTCGTTCCAGTTATCATCATATTCTCGCCAAACAATGGCTATATCCTTTCCTTCTTTTTCACCAAGAATAAAGAGGTATTTTCTTCTATTACTTCTTGTCTTTATCTTTTTAACTTTAAGTCCTAAAAGATAATTAAAAGTCTCTGGTATATCTACCACCACCTCCTGAGGTTCACCAACTTCTTCCAGATTAACTTTAAGTTTGTAAGCGAAAGGACTTTTAAGCATGTCAATATTCAAAAGATAGGGGCTTTCTCTTGTCTCATAGTCAAGGAAGTATTTCAAAAGATACTCGTCTTTGAATAATTCTTGTGCTCTCTGATTTTCCTTTAGTTCAATGTTATCCAGTGTATCTTCGTATTGCTCAAGGATTTGATATTTGAAAGACCCACCACCTGTCCAATCAACAGAATTTGATATACCATATGGCTCTAAATTTCCTTTACTCGCCAAAACTTCTTTCATCCTAACCAATACACCTTTTGGCTTTCCATCTTTACCCTTATAGGGAAAGAAATGTTCCCCTATCTCGATGCCGATCCATTTTCTTTTGAGTTTTTGAGCTACTGCTGTGGCAGTTCCAATTCCCAAAAAGAAGTCCATAACCAACTCGCTTGGGTTTGAAGTAGACTCTATTACGCGTTGCAAGAGTTCTTCTGCATTTCTTGTCGGAAAATCAGGATCTTGGGAATAACTTGGTATCCCTGTCCAATTAGAATCTACTTTTTTAGGAGGATTTTTAATTTCAGGAATAAACTCATTTTTGTTGCATTTTGGGCATTTCTTCCATACTCCTTCGTAATGTTCATATCCACAAACTTTACATCTGAATCGTATCCATTTTTTAGTAAGCCAGTTATTAATAAGTTCTTGATCTATGCCCCAATGTCTTCCAGCAGGTGGCAATAATGAATATTCAAAGACAATGCGTTCATTATTTGTTTTTCTTTCTCCAGGATAGTGCACGAAAGGAAGCCATCCGGTCTCCCTGAATTCATAAGATTCCTTGGGTTGCCATGCCTCATTTTTTGAAAATAAAAATAATGAATCTGTAGCAACAAGAAATTTATTTTTAGCTTCCTTCTGTATTCCAGAACGATTTAATATAATCTCATTTTTAAAATTCTCCTTCCCAAAAATCTCGTTCATCAAAAGTCTGACAAACATATTTCCGTTGTAGTCGCAACGAACAAAAATGCTTCCTCTATCAGAAAGCAAACTCCTTGCAAGCCGTAAGCGATTTCCCAAAAGGCTTATCCATGTGGAATCTTTATACTTTACATTGTAAAGATAATCTGCATCCTGTTCCTTATTAAAAGGTGGATCTATGTAAATGGTCCGCACTTTCTCTTTGTAC
>JAGHCO010000157.1 GCA_021160405.1 Candidatus Aerophobota bacterium | reverse complement strand
TACCTTTTGTAGAGGTATTTCTACACCTAAATCACCTCGAGCTATCATTATTCCATCAGCTACCTGGATTATCTCATCAATATTATTTAAAGCTTCCTGTTTCTCTATCTTAGCAATTAAGGAGATATCCTTTCCCCCTTTTTCTTTTAGAATTTTTCTCACCTTTAAAATATCCTCAGCTTCTTTGACAAAAGAGATACCAATGAAATCAAATTTATGTTTTATTCCAAAGAGAATATCTTTTTCATCTTTCTCGGTAAGAGGAGAAATATCAAAGCCTCCTGTGGGCAGGTTTATTCCTTTACGGGATGTTAATGGTCCTCCTGTAATTACTAAGCATTTAATGTCTGTAGATGTTAACTCTTCAACTTTGAGCTCCAGAGAACCATCGGCAAGGAGGATAGTTTCCCCTTTCCTTACCTTTTGGGGCAAAAGAGGATAAGTTATAGAAACTTCTCTCTCGTTTCCTGGAATATTTCGGGTGGTAAGAGTAAACATAGACCCTTCTTTTAATACAGCAGGTTCTCTCTGAATTAAACCTGTTCTGATTTTTGGACCACCTAAATCCTGAAGAATAGCTACAGGACGGCCTAATCTTAATGAAGCTTGATGGATATACTCCTCAGTTAAAGAATGTTCCCTGTAACCTCCGTGAGAGAAATTCAAACGAGCTACATCCATACCATTTTTTATCATTTTCTCTATTAGTTCAGGGGATCTTGAAGCAGGGCCTATAGTGCAAACTATCTTGGTGCGTCTCATTTTAACTCCTCCATTATCTCGTCTATTTAGTCTATCTCGTTCATCCTGTTCTTTTCGTTGATTTTGTGCAACGTGAATAGGATCATTGCGTCGTAACCTCTTTGAGTCCGTAATGTATCCACCCACCCATCGACCTATTTATGCATTAACGTTGAACGAATATAACCAATTAACCAATCAACATTGAACTTTGAACCTTTTGCCATTTACCTTTAACCTTCGCCTTTTATTTTAAAAAGATGGCTTTTGCAGGAGCAGTCAGAGCACCCAAACCCTATAATGGGCTCTCCAAATTTAAGAAGGGTTTGCGCTGTCCTGCACTCTTCTTCCTTTGGCGCTTCTTTATAGGCAATTTTTTCAATTTTAACCCCCCCTTGTGCCAATAAATAATCAATATGCCAAAATTTTTTCTTTTTTCTTTTTAGATGCCTTGCAACTCTTTTTTCAATTCCATTTTGAGCAGAGCCAACATAAGCATAATTTCCCTTGTTGAATTTTAATTTTCCCAGAGAACCAACTTCAACTCCAATATCCCTTTTTACCTGGATAAACAAAATATATATGCCTTTTATCTTCCCCCCTGTATTTAAACTTACAATTTTCATTTTCTATTATCTATTTAAAATTTTACTGAATCACCCAATCTGGGTTTATAAATGGATTGTCTTTTTTCTCTTTTCCTATGGTAGTATCGGGGCCATGCCCTGGATGAACTATCACTTTTTCAGGAAGAGTTAACAATTTTTCTCTAATAGAATTTTGTAAGTCTGCAGGGCTGCCTCCAGGTAAATCAACCCTTCCCACTGAACCAGCAAAAAGGGTATCCCCAGTAAAGACTCTTTCACTCCTTATATAAAGGCAGATGCTTCCTGGAGTGTGCCCAGGAGTGTGCAGAACTTGCATGCAAATCTGGTCTACTTTTATCTCATCTCCTTCTTTAACTACTCTGGTGGGAGGTAAAAATTTCCTCTTTTCATTCATCATTGTGGATAAATTCATCTGTGGATCTTCCAAAAGATGAGCATCAGATGAGTGAACAAGTAAAAAAGCACCTGTTTCTCCTCTTATTATATCATTTGCACCTATATGGTCTATATGAGCATGAGTATTTATGATATAGATAACCTTTAGCTTGTTTTGTTTAACTATCCAAAGTATCTTTTTTGCCTCTCCTCCAGGATCAATTATTATCGCCCTTTTGGTTTTCTCATCCGCTAATATGTAACAGTTGGCTTCCAGCTCTCCTACCACAATTTTTTTTACAATCACTTTTTAACTTTCCTTTTTCTTGATAACTTAGAAATTTAGTAAAAGCAAATGCAATTATTTAGCCACCAAGACACGAGGACACCAAGCAACCATGGTTCCAATTTTTTAACCACTGAGGATACTGAAAACACAGAGAAACTATAATATAATCTCTCTTTTAAAAATTTTCAGCGTATTCAGCGTCTTCAGTGATTGGTTTTTTAGCAATGCATTCTTCTCTTTTCGGTAGGGATTTGAAATTCATATCCCTCCTTTGTGCCTTAGTGACTGAACTGTTACAAGCAAACAAAGGCAAAAAAGTTGACAGCTAAAAGAAAAATCCTATAATTTCTATGTGATAGGGAAACTTTCCTAAAAAGTAAGGTTCCAAAATTTAATGAAGGCTGAACTGTTACAATTTTAATTGTATGATAAAGATAGATAAAAATAGCGACGGCGTTGTGTTTAAAATAAAAGTTCAACCTCGATCTTCAAAAGATGAGATTGTAGGAGTTCAAGATGATGCTCTTAAAATAAAGGTTACTGCGCCACCAATAAAAGGGGCAGCTAATAAGAGTTGTTTGAAAATCTTAGCTAAAGAGCTAAAAG
>JAGHCO010000007.1 GCA_021160405.1 Candidatus Aerophobota bacterium | reverse complement strand
TAATTTTATAATATCGTAATAGTTTAGCTTTCCTAAAACTTTTCTCTTTTTTGTCATTGCGAGCTTTCCGAGGGAAAGCGTGGCAATCTCGGGTTTGCTCCTGGGTGTCCCTCCTGGGATTAAATAGATTGTTCACATTTTACAACACTCAAGTAATTTTCCATATCCTTTTCCTCCATTTCTTTTTTGAGGAGGTTTGAATATCATCCGTGATTTTCTGCAGACGAATAAGTATTTTTATCTTTTCCTCAAAAGATATTTTTGCAAGTTCTCTATGAAATGATTCCTTTACTTTAAATAAATCTTTAATTTTTTGTCTTGGGGATTCTTCATTATTCATAGTATAACCTCATAAAACGTTCAAATTTTTCAATTAATCCATACCTGTGTAAAATTTTCATAAGATACTTCATATCTATTTTTGCTTCATCTAAAAGTTTTATTATTCTTTCCCTATCCTTTGGTCTAAATGTTTGTAACATTATCGCTATTAAGTACTCTGGTTTGAAAATTTTTGTTTTTGTTTTTTTATATTTTGTCTCTACCGAGTTTTCAACTGCTTCTTTTACAAGTTCATTATAAGCCGGAATAAACTGGACAGGAATTCCTTCTATAATGATATGTTCTTTCTTCGTATGATAGCCCCTTTTTTTAAAGTAATTATATATAGGTGAAAGTGTGATCAGTCCTTCTTTTTCTCTCACTGAAATGAATAAAATATCTAAATCATAAGTAAGAATAGGTTCAACATAAAATATAGTTGCAATTCCACCCCCGATGGCATAATTTTTAATTAATCCTTTTTTCTGGAGTTCATTTATAATTTTTATTGTTTTCTCCATTATTTATTAATACCTCAAAGACAATCTTCTGCAAACTGGATATCTTTTAATTCACAAGGGGTTTAAGGATTTGAGAATGACTCTTCCCCTTCAATGTATTCCCGATAAAACTTTATTACTCTATTTTGGAAAACCACGGTTTGTTTAAGAAAAGGTATTCCTCCTGAGTTAATTACAGCACCTAAGCCTGCATTGTAAGATGAGGCAATTTCTCTTTTATCCCCATTTAGCTTTTTGGCATTATTTGCCAGTATCTTCACACAAACATCAATAGCTAATGGAACAATGAAACGTTGGTCTATATCCATTAGCTCCTCATCAGTTTTGTTTATAACCTTAGATAATAATTCCTCCTTGTAACGTTGGAAGAGACTTTTCGCCTGGGCCTCATGCCAACTTCCTATCTCTTTATACAGCCTAACTTGGACAGAAAGTTTTTCGTTTTCTTCTGAGGAGTTCTTGAAGCTTATCTTGCCCATCGTCTCATCTGCCTTTTTATAGTAATTTGCTGATATTCCTCTTTCATCTAAGGCAACTTGATAGTAGTAAGGAGAAAATACCCTCATCCCCATCTCTCTTGCTGTAAAAGGCATTAATTGAACAGGTCCTGCTGCTCCAGATGAGGAAATCTCATATTTTTTAAAACTTGACTCTGCTTTAATAATAGACAACACCAAAAATGGATCCAGTGGATAAATATTTTTATATTTTTCAATGAATAACTTAATTAGTTTGAGATAATCCTGTTCAGAGATTATCTGTTCCTGATTTCCACTGTTTGGTTGTGACTTCTGATCTGTAGCATACAAAGCACTACCTAAGAAAAGGAGATTAGCAAATAAAATAAATAAAAGAAAAGCTGTTTTCTTTCTCATTTTTTTTACCTCCAAAGAAAAGGGGACAGGCTACTTTTTTTCATCCCTTTTATCCATTTTTCCTTGGTCTTCCCCATGGTCTGAGTGTAGATTCTAACCCAACTTCTTTAGCCACTTGCATCTGCCACATCGGTGTTCCATAGGGGGATTGACGATTAACACTCTGATGGAGTTTTTCCAACTCCTTATCTGTTAAAGGTTCATCAACATACTTACTCCACTCTTGGGGCAACTCTATGGGAAGTTTATCAATCAGTGAGCGAGGTTCTTCACCAATTATCTCTCTATGAGAAGACCACAACCATTCTTTAGCTGAATTAACCAATCCAGCCCTCACTGGATTGCCTTCGACATACCTCAATACTGTTAATAAATAAGCACTTTCTTGTATAATAAAACTTTTATATCTCCCCTGCCATATATGGCCGCTGGTTCCGTAATTTCTATGGTAACGACGTACATAGCTTGTCATCAACCATTGCATTAATTTGCCCAGTTCTTTAGCCTGAGTAGGCAGCACAACCATGTGAAAATGATTCGGCATTAAACAATATGCAAAAATCTTTATAGAATGTTTACTCTTTACCTTTTTCATTAAATCAATAAAACCTTCGTAATCTTGAATCCTGTGAAAAACTTCCTGCCTTCCGTTTCCACGGTTAAGTATATGGTAAATGAAACCGTCAACTAAGCCTCTCGCAATCCTTGGCATCTCTCAATTTCTCCTTCAAAAAGTAGCCTGTCCCCTTTTCTTTTATTTTAGCACATATGAAAATTTTATCAATCTGTGGGAGAGATGGCTGAGTGGACGAAAGCAGTTCAGATCCTTATTCTTAAAGGTATTATTAGAGCTTAACTCTCCTATTTTATCGTGGGTTCATCGGACAGGACAGTAGCGCTTCTTGACTTAATGAAATACTAAATGTAAAATGTAAGTATACCTTGGAATAATAAGGAGAAAAATAGATGTTGAAAAAATTCATCAATGATCCTAAAAAAGTAGTGGATGAAATGTTGGAAGGCTTTCTTTTTGCACATTCTGATAAGGTAAAAAAGCTTTCTACATCACGGGTAATAGTAAGAAAGGATGCTCCTATTAAGGGCAAAGTAGGATTAGTTACAGGAGGAGGGTCTGGACACAAACCTGCCTATATTGGATATGTAGGAGAAGGTCTTATAGATGCAGCAGCCGTAGGTGAAATATTTTCCTCCCCTTCTGCTCAACAGATTTACGATGCCATTAAAGCTGTAAATAGTGGTAGGGGTGTACTGTGTGTTTTAGGGAATTACTCTGGAGATGTTATGAACTTTGATATGGCATCTGATATGGCTAAAGAAGAAGGAATATCTGTAGAACAGGTTATTATTAACGATGATGTGGGATCAGGTTCAAAGGAGCAGATGGAAAACCGTAGAGGTGTAGCTGGTGAGGTAATTGTATGGAAAGCTATAGGAGCTAAAGCTCAAGAGGGAGCTAATTTAGAGGAAGTTAAGAAGGTTGCCGAGAAAGTTAACTCTAACACAAGAAGTATGGGAGTAGCTCATTCACCTTGCGCTGTGCCCTCGCTTCCTTATGGAGGGGAGCCTACCTTTACTCTTGGTGAAAATGAGATGGAGATAGGGGTTGGACATCATGGTGAGCCAGGTGTAGAAAGAACTAAGATGAAATCAGCCGATGAGATTACTGAGATTCTTATGGAGAAAGTTCTTCAAGATTTGCCTTTTAAGGAAAATAATGAGGTAAGTGTATTAATTGATGGCTTAGGTTCTACCCCTTTGCTTGAGCTTTACATAATTTATAGAAAAGTAGCAAAGATACTAACACAAAAAAAGATTAAAATCTACAAACCTTACATAGGAGAGTTCTTTACATCTTTAGAGATGGGTGGATTCTCTATCACCTTAACTAAGTTGGATGAGGAGTTAAAAAGATTGTTAGATGCTCCAACAAATGCTCCTCTTTTTGTTCACGTATAGAAGAAATTTATAACTTGTTGCTGAAGGCATTCCCCGAGGCTTGCTTGACGAAAATTTTTAATTGGATTATAATGACAACAAAAATAAATGAATAAAAAAGAAAATTTTTTTCAGGGAAGACCCTCCTTGCTTCGGCAGGGAGGGTCTTTTTTATAGGAAAGGACAGATGAAGTTGATGAATAAAGAGCAAATGGGAAAGATTATTTTAAAACTTTCTGAGGATATCTTGAGGGAAAATAAGGATGTTCAAAACCTGTGTATAGTAGGTATTCAGCGCCGAGGAACTGTCCTGGGGGAGCGAATAAGTAAGATAATAGGAAAGATTAAGGGGAGGGATATCCCTACTGGAAGTATGGATATTACTTTTTATCGAGATGACCTTAGCCGAATAGCTTATCAACCAGTGGCAAGAGGCACAGATATACCTTTTCCTGTTGATGATGCACAGATAATACTTGTAGATGATGTCCTCTATACAGGTAGAACTGTAAGGGCAGCTATAGATAGTCTATTAGATTTGGGGCGTCCTCGAAAAGTTGAGTTGGCGGTATTAATAGATAGGGGACATAGGGAACTTCCCATTCAACCTCAATATGTGGGAAGGAAAGTGTCTACCTCTTCTAAAGAGATGGTTGAGGTTAGAGTAGAGGAGATAGATGGAAAAGAGGAAGTGCTGCTCTTAAAAAGGAATGAGAAATGAGTTTTAAGCGAAAGGATCTTTTAGGAATAGAGGACCTTAGTCCTGAGGAGATATACTTTATTTTAGATACAGCTAAATCCTTTCGTCAAATTTTGGATCGTTCTATAAAGAAGGTTCCCACTTTAAGAGGAAAAACTGTAGCTAATCTTTTTTTTGAGCCCAGCACTCGAACGAGAATATCCTTTGAACTGGCAGCAAAGAGGCTTAATGCTGATGTGGTAAGTTTTTCTTCCTCCACCAGTAGTGTAGTTAAAGGAGAGAGCCTTTTGGATACAGTTAAAAATATTATGGCTATGAGGGTTGACTGTTTCATTCTTCGTCATCCTACTCCAGGAGCTCCTCATATCTTAGCTAAGAATTTACCTATATCGGTGATTAATGCTGGAGATGGCTCTCACGAGCACCCTACTCAGGCTTTACTTGACCTTTACACTATTAGAGAAAAAAGGGGGAAATTTAAGGATTTGCAGGTTGTCATAATAGGAGATATAGCTCATTCTCGAGTAGCCCGTTCTGATATATGGGCTCTGAGCAAATTAGGTGCTAAGGTAAGAATATGTGGACCTCCTACCCTTATCCCTCCTCAAATTGAGAAAATGGGAGTTAAAGTTTTTTATTCAGTTAAGGAGGCGATAAGGGGAGTTGATGTGGTAATGATGTTAAGGATTCAAAAAGAGAGACAAAACAAATGTTTTTTCCCTTCTTTGCGTGAGTACAGGGAATTTTTTTCCTTAAATGAGGAAAGGTTGGGTTTAGCTAAATCGGGAGCGATGCTAATGCATCCCGGACCTGTAAATCGAGGGATTGAGCTTCCAGTTTCTCTTGTTGATGGGAAAAGAAGCGTTATTTTAAATCAGGTGACTAATGGAATAGCGGTAAGGATGGCTGTTCTTTACCTGTTGTTAGGGAGAAAGAGGTGAGAATGTCTCTTTTGGTTAAAGGGGGAAGGTTGGTGGATCCGGCAAGTGGCACTGATGAGATTATGGATATTTTTATTGAGGGAGAAAAAATTTTAAAGATAGGTAAAAACATTAATCTTCCAGCAAAAAAGATAATTGATGCTACAGGTAGTGTAGTTATTCCAGGGCTGATAGATATGCACACTCATTTAAGGGATCCTGGAAGGGAGGATGAGGAAACTATCAGAAGTGGAACCTTAGCCGCTGCCAGGGGAGGATTTACTACTATATGTTGTATGCCTAACACTTCTCCAGTTATAGATGATCCATCTTTAGTTCACTACATCTTAAGAAGAGCAGAAAAAGAAGGAGTAATAGAAGTTTTGCCCATAGCCTCTATTACCAAAAATGAGGAAGGCAAGGTTCTTTCGGAAATGGGTAGATTGAGAAGAGCAGGAGCAGTTAGTTTTTCTGATGATGGAAAGTGGGTAAGCGATGCTCATCTTATGCGCAGAGCCTTAGAGTATGTTAAAATGTTAGACCTTCCTCTAATCTCTCACTGTGAGGACGATGATTTAAGCAAAGATGGGGTAATAAACGAAGGATTCTTTTCTACCGTTTTAGGTCTGCCAGGGATTCCAAGGGAAGCGGAAGAGATAGCTGTATTTAGAGATATCTGTTTAACTCGGTTAGCCCGCTCCTCGCTTCACATTGCTCATATTTCAACTGTTAATTCTTTAAATCTTGTTAGAGAGGCTAAAAAAAGGGGGATTAAAGTTACCTGCGAGGTTACTCCTCATCATTTTACTTTATCTGAGGAGTTAGTGAGAAGTTTTGATACCAATACTAAGGTAAATCCTCCTTTAAGAGATAAAGATGATGTGAGGGCTATGCAAGAGGGTTTAAAAGATGGTAGTATTGAGGTAATTGCTACTGATCATGCTCCTCATTCCCCTGAGGAAAAAGAGCTGGGATATACCTTAGCTCCTTTTGGTATCATTGGTTTGGAGACAGCTTTAGGTCTGGTAATAAAAGAGCTGATTAAACCGGGAATTTTAACTTTGTCGAAGGCTATTGCTAAGCTTACTGTAAATCCTGCTCGGATTTTAAATTTAGACAGGGGAAGAATTAGGGAGGAGGGACTGGCTAATTTAGCTATATTTAATTTAAATGAAGAGTGGAAAGTAAAAAAGGAGGATTTTCTCTCCTTAAGTAAAAACTCTCCCTTTGTGGGATGGACTTTGCCTGGGAAGGTAAAGTGGACAATTTTTAAGGGGAAAGTGGTGTATCAGTGTTGAAGAATAAAAAAAAGATAATGATTCTTGGTGGAGGGCCTAATAGAATTGGTCAAGGGATTGAGTTTGATTATTGCTGTGTCCAGGCAGCTTTTGCTTTAAAAGAAGAAGGGTATGAGGTAATTATGGTAAACTGCAACCCTGAAACAGTTAGCACTGATTACGATACATCTGATAAGCTTTACTTTGAGCCTTTAACATTGGAGGATGTGTTAAATATATTTGATAAAGAAAGACCTGATGGGGTAATTGTTCAGTTTGGGGGGCAGACTCCTTTAAATATAGCTAAGAGCTTAAAGGAAGAGGGAGTTCCTATTATTGGAACTTCTCCGGAAAGTATAGATAGAGCTGAGGATCGAGGAAAGTTTTCTCAGCTAATTGAAAAATTAAATCTCTTGCAGCCTTCCAATGGGACGGGAAGATCATTTGAGGAGGCAAGAGAGATAGCCAGGAGGATTGGCTATCCCGTCCTGGTAAGACCATCCTATGTTTTAGGGGGAAGAGCAATGGAGATAGTTTACGATGATTCCTCCTTAGAGGAGTATATGCGCACAGCAGTAAAGGTTTCCCCGGCTCACCCTGTGTTAATTGATAAATTCATAGAAGACGCTATTGAGGTAGATATAGATGCAGTGGCTGATGGAGATAGATGTGTAATTGGAGGGATTATGGAGCATATAGAAGAGGCAGGAGTTCACTCTGGAGATAGTTCCTGCAGTTTGCCCCCTTACACTCTTTCAGATGAGATTGTTCAAAGGTTAAGAGAAGAGACCTATGCTATAGCTAAGGAACTGGAAGTGGTAGGACTGCTAAATATCCAGTGCGCCATTAAAGATAACAAAATTTATATATTAGAGGTAAATCCCAGAGCCTCTCGCACTGTTCCCTTTGTGGGAAAAGCTACGGGTGTTCCCTTAGCTAAAATTGCTACTAAAGTGATGGTTGGGAGAAAATTAACTCAGCTACATTTTACAAAGGAGAAGAAAATTTCTCATATAGCAGTTAAGGAAGCTGTTTTCCCTTTTGTAAGATTTCCCGGAGTAGATATTATCCTTGGCCCTGAGATGAGATCTACTGGAGAGGTGATGGGGATATCGGATAATTTTGGCACTGCCTTTGCTAAAGCTCAGATGGGAGCAAATCTTCCTTTACCCTTAAAGGGGACTGTTTTTATATCAGTAGCTAACAAGGATAAGCCTTCCATTGTTCCCATTGCTAAGGAGATGCAAGATTTAGGATTTAATCTGGTAGCTACTTCTGGAACAGCCAACGTGCTAAAGGAAAACGGAAT
Organism: Candidatus Aerophobota bacterium; assembly: GCA_021160405.1. Lineage (GTDB taxonomy): Bacteria > Aerophobota > Aerophobia > Aerophobales > JAGHCO01 > JAGHCO01. Next base: position 1,930 of record JAGHCO010000007.1, on the reverse strand, counting down.
TAAGGTAAGTAAGGTAAATAAAATTGCTGAGGGACGTCCCAATGTTGAAGATCATATCAAGAATGGTGAAATAGACCTTATTTTTAACACTCCTGTAGGTAAAGGTCCTAAGTTTGATGAGTATCGAATTCGTCAGCAAGCTACTATTCGCCGAATTCCTATTATTACTACTATTCCTGGAGCAAGAGCTGCTGTAGATGGGATTAAAGCTATGAAAAGTGGAGGATTTGATGTAAAATGCCTGCAGGATTATCATCGCAAATAAAAAAGGGGAAAAAAGGGGCCTGTCCCCTTTTTTTACCCATAGTATTTTTTTACCAGAGGTAAAATTTCATCCTCTTCTATATTAATAATTTTTAGCTCTCTTTTTGCCGATTCCTCAGAGTCAGAAGCATGTGCACCATTCTTTATTATATCATGACCAAAATCTTTCCTTACTGTTCCAGGGGCAGCTTCTTCAGGGTTGGTTTCACCCAGAACTTTCCTAATCTTACCAACAGCATCCTCTCCTTCGTATACTAAAGCTAAGCATTTTTCCAATCCTGGTTTTTTTCTATCCTTCAAAGGTGTAGTTTCTGGATTTTTCCCAGTCATAAATTTAATTATCTTATTAAACTCATGCTTAGCCTTATAAGCTTTAAGTTCCTCGGCTATTTTCTCCTCTATCCCTTCGGGGAAACTAAAGTCAAATTTCTCCTTAAGAGCAGAGCAAATTTCTTGACAGAGAGATTTCTTCATTTTTTCGGTAAGTCTTTCCTTGATAGGTTCATAAAATTTTTCTGCTTGCTCAACGCCCATTTGAATTACCTTAGCTCCAATGATGAAAAGTCCTGTTTGTGAGAATCTATCTATTATATTTCCAGCTTTAGAGCTTAACTCTTGAAAGCTATCCGGTTTTATAAGCACTAAGGTTCTCTGTGGTTTAACTTTGGGATGGTAGGAGATTGTTCTTTTTAGGAGTCCTCCATCTTTTTCAGAGTATCTGGCCCAAACTTTAAGTTCTTTCCTCACTTCCTCCTCATCCATACCAATAAGGACCGCTGGCTCAAAGTACTTAATCTTCCCTCTTTCCTCTATATAGTCGCCGTAAGTTCCTCGAATAGTTTCTCCTATAGACACTTTAGTGATATGACCTACCACCCTCTTAATTTCCTCTATTGCTCCTTCTCCTTCAAAGAGAAGGAGCATGATCCGTGGAAGAAAATTATCCCCCTTTTGGGGAAGGTAATTGGTAAAAAGGTACTTTTCAATTTCCTTGACTATTTTGTTATCTATTTTATGAGAGGCAAGCATTGCGCTGGCATACTCCTTTACTAATTCCTCACTGGGGGAAAACATCCTTGCCGCCACCAGATTTAATTTTCCCCAGGAAAGGAGCCGATTAATTACCCCTCCTGTACGAGACTTTCTGATAGTATAGGGATTAATTAAAACATACCCTAATTGTTTAGCCATTATCTTACTCCAGTTATTTTATACTACTAATATATTAGCTTTTTTAACAGATGTCAAGGACAAAAGTTTTCTTACAACAGACACTGTCACGTAGGAGGTAGAATGTCCCATAAGGAAATCTAGGAGGTCTTTCCAAATCTCAAGCTTTAAAAAGAGTTGATAGAAAAATTTCAGACATTGTCTACAAAATGATGAAAACCAGACAGTCTTACGATATAAAGATAGCTATCAGAAATATCATTGAAAAAAGCAAAGAAATAACAGTTTAAAGAGGGCAAGATGGCAATCTCGTAACTTAAGGGTTAGAGAACCCTTAGACGAGATAGAAAGCCTTGCCTTGCCCTCTTTTGATATATTAGCAGAATTAGGAGAAATTGACATAGAACAACGAAAAAGTTTGAGGCTGCTCTTTGCTCGGTGCTTTCTGGCGCCTGCGGCTAAGTTCTACTTTTATCTTTTTACTGTGGCTCTTATG
>JAGHCO010000019.1 GCA_021160405.1 Candidatus Aerophobota bacterium | reverse complement strand
GCAAAAGCTCTTTCTCTATGATATGAGTAATTTACTTGCCTTTTTTGGATAATAATTCGCGTGGTTAATGCTATTAAAAAGATAGAAAGAATCATAGTAATCAATATGGCTATAACTAATACGGAACCTTCATTTTTTCTCATTATTTTTTCTCAATTACGCAGATATATTTTAGAAGATACACTTTCGCCTGTTCCTCTTCCCTTGTAAGCCCATTCTGTAAATAACTCAACTTGAACACAGGAAGATGAAGGCGATGGCGTTGATGGGGATAAAGAAATAGTTACTGCTGAAGCAAGGATTCTATGAGTTAAAGCTGTATCAGTGGATGTTGCTTTATATAGAGCACTATCTCCAGATGTATAAAAAGCCACAACTGCGGTATCATTTGAAATAATTAATGGATTTGAATCTGAAGCAATAGTGGGTAGAGGAAAACTACTAGGATCTTTGAACTCTTCACCTTCTCTCACCTCTTGTTTTATTTGATCCATTGAAAGCCACAGTTTATCAATAGCTTCCATTTCTCTCTTGCTTTCTTGAAATGTTGTAGTTTCTGCCTGATAAACCACGAAAAAAATTCCTATAACAATGAGAAAAATAAATGCGGCTACCATTAACTCTACAATAGTAAATCCTTTAGATCCTCTCATAGCTAATAGTTTATACCTTTTTGGTAAACATAAAACTTGATAGTTCTTGTTTTTTGTTGTCCATGGAAAAAAGTTGAAGTATAACTGGAAGAGACAGTTACCACTTTAACAGTAACCGAAGTGGTAGAGGTGGTTGAACCGCTTAAAGAAACTGTCACTGTTGTTTCTGATACATCTACTCCATCCGAACTTTCAATATCATCGTAATTAGTAAACTTTATATTTTCCATTTGGCTTGCTATTTGTTCATCAGCTACTACAGTTCTTTTTGTATCCTCTACTAAGGAGCGCTCTCCTAAAAAACCTCCCGCAACTGCTAAAAGTCCTACAGCAATAATAAATACAGCCACTATAACTTCAATTATAGTAAAGCCTTCTCGCCTACTTATCTTGTGCATTTTCTTTGTGCTTTTTTATAAACAAAGCCATTCTATAAGCATCTTTTGTAAGAGATAACCTATCATAGGCAAAGCTTACTACTATCGCACCAATCATGGAGAAAACAATACCTAAAAATTCAGCAAAAATTCCTATCTCTCTTGCATAAAAATACATCCTTATTCCTATAGGTACTAAGATAGCTCCCATAGCAATAATAAACCAAAGCATTATTACCTCACGTTTATGCCTTTTTAGCCGCTTTGCTACCTGCGTATCTAAAGATATTTTAGCCATTTTTATCCCCTCCTCTTTTTTGGTATTGTCAAAACTTAACCACAGAAAATTGTGAACGGTAATAAGTAATAAGGTTTTTACATATTACATATTACATATTACTTCTCACGTTTTAGTCCCCTTCGTTTAAAATTTTATATTCAATTTCTGATTTTTCCACAGAAAAGTTTATCCTAACTAAATGGAGTTTCTCCAGATCTTGGACAGCTTTCCTTAGCTTTTCCTCGTGAAAATGAGGGCCCAAATAATAGTTGAGGTTTTCCCAAATTAATTTTCCCTCTCCATTTGAGACATCGGCAAATATTATCAAAAGAAAATACAATCTAACTTCTTCCGAAGATAAATTCTTCCATAATCCCTTCTCAGCTAACCTCCATAGTAATTTCCGTTTATCTATGCTCATAGTATTCCTTCATATATATAATATGATAAATAATAATTATTGTCAAGAGAATAATACGATAAATAAGTCCTCTTTAATAATTGACAATTTAGCCAAATAATTTAGTATAATAATAAATATGAGGTAAGAATGAGTATAGGAAAAAGACTGAGGACTTTCAGAAAGAAATTAGGATTAACTCAAAAAGAATTTGCCCGAAAAATTCCAGGGAAGGTTGATTATACCTACATTGGGAAAATAGAGAGGGAGGAACAATACCCTTCTCTTAAAATGCTGGAAAGGATAGGAAAATCCTTCAATATTCCTTTAAGCTATTTTTTTGAGGATGAGAGTGTGTTAAAATCTTTAAATCTTCTCCCTGCTGAGATAAAGAGACTGCTTAAAGATAGGAAAAGGCAAGCTCTTTTAAGGATATCTCAAGGATTAGATGAACGTGATCTTTCCTTAGTAATGCAGATAATTAATATTCTTAGCCCAAATAAATCTTCAGAGCTTTTGCAGGTAGCAGAGAAAAAAGGTAGATATAAAATAATAGATGAGAAGAAAAGAAAAATTTTAATTAGTAAAATAAAAGAAACTTTAGCTGATTCTTCTCCCAGTTTATCATTGAAAGAACCCTGGGTAAGAGAAGTCTTAAACATAGCCCTGGATGCCCTTAAGAGATAAAATGAGCTACGCTGAGTTAATAAATAAAATAAGAAAACTTCCTCAACCTGCTGTTTATAAAAACTCCACTGAAGTTTGTCGAATTGGAGGAGTTTCTTTAACTTTATGGGATGTTATTACTGCTGGTGTAATTTCTGGATTAAATATCTTAATTGTTGGAGAAAAGGGAGAAGGAAAAACTCAACTGGCGCAAGATGTTAACAACACTTATTTTGGGGGGAAAGGCACATTTATAAGGGCCCATCCAGATTTAAAAACAAGGGATATCTATACAGCTCTTAATTTAGAAAAATTAGCCTCTTCTAAGGGAGATACTCACGAGGCCTTAGAGATAGCTGAATCTATTAAGAATCCCTTAAGCATTTTAGATGAGATAAACAGAGTCCCTCAAATTACTCAAAATCAAGCTCTAAGTATTCTCGATGGTTACATTAGCCTTCCGGAAAAGAATGAAAATATCTTTCTGGGAGTAAATGGCTACCACATTGGGATAGCTACAGCAAACTTAGGTAGAACTTACTCTGGAATATTTCCATTTGATCCAGCCTACCTTGATAGGTCTCATCTTATTATAAATGTGGATAATTTCCCTCCCACCACTAAGGACCTAATAACAATTCAGCAGCAGGATATAAATCCGAGGGTAAAGAAAAGCGAGGTAACTGACTATACTGATGAAATCATTCAAATATGGCAGCAGTTAAAAAATATGAGCTTATCCTTGGATGGTTTAATTGCTGATCTGTATTTAAAGAAGGGACTTGATTACTGCAGTAGGTCTCCCACCAAGAGAAAAAGTAGTGTAAGGGATGATATCCCCAATATGTGTCAGGCATGTCTATCGGAAGGAACATCAGGAGCTTTAGGGGAGAACTGTGGATACCTTATCCCCACTACTACCAGATCTTTCAAAGCTTATAAAGCTTTAGCCTTTGGGTTAACCCTTGTTTCTGATGCCAAATCAGAAACTTTCCAGGGAAGACTTCCCGGATACAGAGAAATTCTGGAAGCCTTCAGGCTCACTGCTCCCTATTCAGGAATTCTTGATCCATCTTGGATAAGAAGAGAACATCACGGTAATCCCTATTTAGCTTTAAATTCTCTTTACCCAAAAATAAAGTTAAGTATAGAGGAAAAAGCTCCCTATATTAAAAAAGCCTTCTCTAATGCCATTTCTGGAAAGCTCAGTTTTGAAGAAATAGAAGCATTGGAGGAGGAATGGAAGTGGATGGAAGATATTCTGTCCGAGATTAACCGTATTGCCCACTCCTCAAAGGGAGGACTATTAGAAGATATTAAAGAAGGAAAGATACTGTACAATCAGGATTTTTGGATTTCCAGCCTTCTTCATCCCCAGCAAACTCTCTTTGGGGAAAGTCTAATCAACCTAAACTACGATGTGGATATAGGCAAAAAAATAAGAGATAAAATGGACAGGCTATACGGAATAGTTTTCGCTACCGAAGACGGCATCTACATGTGGTATGAGGAGATGCGCTCTCCTAAGAAAATCTTTGAGCTGTCAAAAGAAAAATTTAAGAAAAAAAGAATAAGCAGCCTTGCCTTTATAAGGGGGAAACTACTCTTTGCCATAGGAAACGAAATTTATGATGTGGGAGACCCGGATGTTCCCTTAGTTCATACCTCTCATCCTGTACAGACCTTAACTGAAAGTGGAGATTTCTTAGTGGGAGCAGAAGAAAAAGGAATATGGATAACCCGAGGAAAGGATAGAAAAATAATGATTCCTGTGCAAAAAAAGGTAACTGCTGTTACTGGTGTTCCAGTTTATAAATTAAAAAAATTTTAGGAGAAAAAGTAGCCTGTCCCCTTTTTTTAAAATGGATTACAAAACCTTAGAGTATGAACTTACCGGTCTTGCTAACCTTTTAGAATTAGGCGATGTATCAATTAAAGTTTTCCCGGTAAAGCCTCCCTTAACTCATCTGAGCTCAAGAATCTCCCCTCAAAACGGGCAAATTGAGATAAGCATTGATGAGGATTGGGACATCACAAAGGATTCTCATCTCACCCGTTATTTAAATAAAGGCTACCATGAGGACCCCCTTTTAGAGATCGCTCAGGATTTAATTTACAACAATGTAGCTCATCATCAAATCTGTCCTCAAAGTATGGAGATTCATTATCAAATTTTAAATAAAGTAGCCACAGTATTAAAGGATAAAGGGAGAAAATCGAAAAAGCAAGAAAAATTTTGGATAGAATATATAACCCACGCTTTTGAAGATATAATAGCTAATAGCTGGTGCAAATTAAATTTCTATCATTTTAAGGGAATGCCTATATTTTTTTACGATCAAGCTTATGAACCTTCCAGTAAAAAATTTAGTCTAAGGGAAAGGGTGAAAAATATTTTAAGGGCTCCTAAATTTTCGCTTCCTTATGAAGCTTTTGTTAAAATTAACCTTTCTATCTGGGGAGAGGAGGAAGATTTTTCCCTTTTAAAAAAACTCTTTACTAACAAGGCATCTGTTAACCAAGCAGTAGAGAAAGTAGTAAATCTGTTGAGCTTTGGGAAAAACAGCCTTGAGGAAAAAGTGCATATTCTCTCCCATAAAGAAACTTGGGAAAATTTAGCTGAAAAATTTACCCTTTGCTTATATCATTTACTTGAGGAGGTTCCCAAAGAGAATTTAAGCTCTGAGAATGAATTTGAAAAGAGTATCCTTAACCCAAACATTAGAAAACAAATAATTAAAGGGATGTATCAAGGATCAAAGAAAAAATCAGCTTATTTTAAGAGCTTCGAGGTAACTAAAACTCTGTATGAGCTTCTTGCCTCAGAGATTCCTGTTCAGGTTGATACAGAGAAGGAAGGAAGAGCGATGCCTGTGGTTCCCTTTGACTATGACCCTTTTGATCCAGAAGAGCATTCCACTAAAGAGATTGACCTGCAGGGAGTTATAATTGATCCAGAGAGTCCCTTCTTCAACCTTATCAACTTTAGAGTTCCAAGATACCACTATGACCTTTTTGTTCCCTACAGGGCAGAACAAAAAGGAGCCTTTCCCGATATCTGTTTTATTATTGATACTTCAGCCTCTATGGCTGATGATGTGGAGAGCAAAATTTCCTTAGGCAGTGCTATACTGTTTAAGAAATTAATGAAATCTCGCTTTTTCTTCGGAGAGGCAAATTATTCCTGGAGTGATAAGAGTAAATATCACCATGTTCTTTTAGGATTTAACGGAGTTTTAAAGTGGCTACAATCCCATGAAATTGCCCCCTATATTCAGTATAACCTAATAACTTTTTCCCGTCAAACAAAAGCAAGTGGATGGAAAAATTATGAGGAGATAGATGAGTGCAAAAGATTAGCATATTCCCCTGAGTTTAATACTACTTTAATTGAAGAAAAGATTTTAAAAAAAGAGCTTTTGGGAAGAGAGCCCTTTGTGTTAATCACCCTTTCCGATGGAGAGATATTTAACTGGAACAAATCAACCAAGGGGTATTCTCCTTACCGATTAAAGAACATTATAGGAGGTATAAAACCTATAGCTCCCATTATGAAAAGAATTGTGGAAGAAAATATGGTCTCTCATATCCAGATTAGTGAGGGCGATTTTAAACCCAAAATTTCTCAGATTACCTGTCAGGACTTACAGAGCTGGGGAGCAGAGGTTTACAGAATTAACGACATTAACCGTTTGGAAAATTTAATGATAAAAATAACTAAAAAAGTAATGGCTCCTTACCTTTAGGTATTGAAATTTTTTACATACCAAAGCAGTTTAATAACAAAACTTTCAGTCTTTGTTTTAAGATTGAGTAAGAATAGTATCTCCTTCCCAATTCATAGTTGTATTCAACCATCTCTTTTACTAGTTCAGGATTTGTGAGAACCTCTCTTGTAAGTTCAACCGCTTCAGAATTAACATAATCATCCAATTCTATAACCTTAAAGCCTTTGGGTTTAATGTCTACAGCATATATAGAATAGTTATTCACTACAATTGGTTTTCGAAAATAGATAGCTTCTAAAAATGCATTACCAAAACCCTCGAAATTAGAAGGGTAAGTCACCAAATCTGCACGAGCATAGATATCCTGAGGAGTGTATATTTTCCTTCCATCATTTGTCCTGCCCCGATAAGGCTTGATAATATCAGAGACGAACAATGTATTAACTCCCATCATTGATGAGTATTCCTGTACTCGTTGCTCGTATTCATATCCTTCATCACCTGAGGCATGAGAGATAACAAGCTTTGCTTTCATATTTAGTCTTTTCACCAGCTCTATAGAATGTTCAATTCCTTTTCGTTTTACCACCCTTGTTGGTTGAAGAATTAAAAACTCATCCTGTGCAAGACCAAGTGACTCCCGTATATCAGATGAATAATCGTCAATTCGCGGTGGATGGTCAAAATCCATAACATTTGGAATTATTGTTGCTGAAATACCTGTTCTAAGACTCAACTGATTATCTGCTGATGAGTTTATCACTACATGCTGGATAGAAGGAAGGTGGGGTGGAAATGCCATATTTAGATAATCCCAAACAGCATTTACTAAAAATCGCTTGCGTTCCCAGAAAAAATCATGATGATGGGCAATTGTAGGAATTCCTGTCTCAGCTATTACCTCGGTAATAGCAATAGCTAAAGGAATATTTAGTGGAATGGCAAGAGCATTTTCTGGTATAAGAATATCAATCTTAAAATCTCTAAGAAATTTATAAATCTCACTCTTAAGTTTATCTTTTATCTGATGAATCTTCTTTGTGGTAGAGGGTTTTCTAACTCGAACATTACCAAAGCATTCATTAAAAACCTCTTGAATTGCTGGATGCTTAAAATGCGCTTCCTTAACCAAATGTGATCTTTGAGGTGGACTATCAAGCTCACCTGCCATATAAAAGCATAGGTGGCCCTCACTCTCAAAAATATTAGCCCACTTTTCCGTCTCTAAGGAAACTCCATCTGTTCCAGCAAGTCGGGTGGATATAAATCCAATACGCTTTGTTCCTCCTCTCTCTCGCATTATTATCCCTTCTCTCCAGAAGACAAAGAGAAAAGATAGCTCATTATTTTATCTACCGCTGATAAGAAGCTACCAGAATAATCCCCTCTTTCTTAGCTAACTCCATAGCCGTGGGATGAATAAGGTATCCAAACATTACCTTCAGAGTTTCATGCTCAATCTGTGGAATCACCTTGGAGATTTGCTGGAGAAATTTTCTCACCTCTGATTTATAAATTTTAGATTTTGCTTCCCCTAAAATAACAACTTTCTTCCCATCTTTTCTACCCTCCCCATAGAAATTTATTTCTACATCAGTTTCATTAATTCTAAAGAATTTCCTATTTAGCTCGGTTACATATACATTATAGTGCCTCTCTAAATATCCTGGTAATACTACTCGGCAAATATCTTCTAATCCAAATCCTATGGTAGTACTTAATCCTCCTACTTCTTTAGCCAAATTAGCCAATGCTTCCTCTGTCTTTGCCTGGGCTTTAGCTAACTTCTCTACAGCATCCTCTAACCTTCCTACTCTTTCCTCTGTCTTTGCTTGAGCTTTAGCTAATCTCTCTACAGCATCCTCTAACCTTCCTACTCTTTCCTCTGTCTTTGCTTGAGCTTTAGCTAACTTCTCTATTGTTTCCTCTGTT
>JAGHCO010000071.1 GCA_021160405.1 Candidatus Aerophobota bacterium | reverse complement strand
TTTTGCTGCTCGGCGAGGTGTTTCCATAAGGCAGCGGCGATCAAGGCGGGTCTATGCGTTCAAACCCTTAGTTACTCTCTAAACTTATACGTCGCCCATAAGAGCCACAGTAAAAAGATAAAAGTAGAACTTAGCCGCAACGTTGGAAAGCACCGAGCAAAGAGCAGCCTCAAACTTTTTCAGAGCTCTCAATGAGATGAATTTGACAATAAAGAACTCCTTTGGTAAAATAAACCAAAATAGTATAAGGAGAAAAATAAAATGAAGAAAACAACAAAGATAGCCTTAGTAGTAGGAATTTTACTTACCTTTTTTATTCCCCAATTTTCTCTGGCAAGAACTCCGGCTGAGAAACAATTTGAATTTGCTCAGAGTTTGTATGAGGATGGGAAATTTGACTTAGCTGCTGAGCAGTTCCAAAAATTTATTGACACATTTTCCGATGATAAGAACTGTGATAGAGCTCAGTATGGAATTGGAATGAGCTTCTGGCAAGAAAGAGATTACAGCAAAGCAGCACAGGCTTTTCATACTTTAGTTCAAATTTATCCAACCAGCGATTTTGTAGATGAGAGCCTTTACCAGATGGGAGAGTGTTACTATTACCTGGGTGATACTGATAAGGCTATTTCTTCTTACAAGATGCTAATTAAAGATTATCCTAAAAGTGAACTTTTCCCCTACGCTCTTTATTCTCTGGGACATATTAATTTTGAAACAGAAAATTACGATGAAGCTTTAAAAGAGTTTGGACAGTTAAAGAGAGACTTTCCTGAATTTAAATACTGTGAAGAAGTTGATTATGCTTTTTCTAAAACCCTCTACATTAAGGAGAGATTTGAAGATGCAGTAAAAGGATTTACCTCTTTTATCCAAAAATACCCTAACTCATCCTATCTCAACGATGTTCTTCAAGAAAGAGGCTTTTCTTTATTTGAATTAGCCAGATACAGAGAAGCTGCTTCTGATTTTAAGCAGACAAATCTTAATTATTGGCTGGGAGAGTCTCTTTATCATCTTGGTCAATATAAACAGGCAAGAGATGCTTATCAAAAGGAGCTATCCGACCCTCAAGGAAAATGGAAAGAAGAGGCTTTGTTTGGTATTGCCTATACTTACTTTAAAGAAAAAAATTATACAAACGCTGGGGAAAAATTCCAAAAATTTATCAACCTTTATCCTCAATCACCAAATCTTGCCGAAGCTTGGGTAAGATTAGGTGACAGTCTTTACTTTCAAAATAAATTTGATTTAGCTCTGAAGGCCTACCAAAAAGTAATTAAAGATTATTCTCAAAGTGAATTTCTCGATGATGCTCTTTATGGGGCAGGTTATTCCTCTTTTGATCAGAAAAAATTTGAAGATGCAGCTTCTTATTTCAAAAGAGTGATTGAAAAGTTTCCTACATCTGATTATACCCTTGATGCTACTTTTCAAATGGGAGAATCTTTACTTAATCTCTCCCAGCCTAAAGAAGCTATGCCCTATTTTGAAAGAGTAATAAATAGGTATCCAGCCTCTTCTTTAGCAAGTAATGCTCAATATGAGATAGGCTGGTGTTATATTGGGCAAAAAAAATATAAGGAGGCAAAAGAATCTTTTGAAAAAGTTATTCAAAATTACCCCCAATCTAAATGGGCAGATGATTCCCTGTTGCAAGTAGGAAACTGTCTTTTTAATTTAAAAGATTTCTCTGGAGCTATAAAGAGTTATTCTAAATTGGAAACTGAATACCCTCAATCAAAACTGGTTTCTCTAGCTATATATCAGATAGCAGCTTCTTACTTTAAACTGAGCGATTACGGAAAAGCTAGGAAATCTTACGAAAAGTTCCTCACCGCTTACCCAGGAAATCCTAATGCTGCCGATGCCCAGTATGCTGTAGGATGGACTTATTTTCATCAAAGGGAATATGTTGAAGCCTCTAAGTCTTTTCAAAAAGTTATAGACCTCTATCCTTATCGCAGGGATTTGGCTATGGAATCAAGTTACCTTATTGGAAATTGCTGGTATAACCAAAAAAATTATCCCAAAGCTATAAATTCCCTGCAAGAGATGATTAAAAAATATCCTGAGAGTAGAAAAATACCTGCAGCTTTATTTATAATTGGCGAGGCTTATCAACGTATTAATCAGGAAGAAAAATCTTTAGAGGTTTTCCGTAAAATAGTAAAAGAATATCCTAACTTTCCCGATGCCGATCGTGCTCAATTTAAAATAGCTGATTATTACATAAAGAGACGCAACTGGTCACAGACTGTGGTAGAGCTGAGAAAATTAATAAATGATTTTCCTACCAGTTCTTATCTTCCCCAAGCTTACTACTGGACAGGTTACTCCCATTTCCAGATAAAACATTACTCTGATGCAGCTAACGCTTACTCTCAATTCATTAGACTTTTCCCCTTTAGCCCTTTAAAAAGTGAAGTTTACTACAGATTAGGAGAGGCTCTTTTCAAGCAGAAAAAATACAGAGAAGCTGTAGATTCTTACGAGGATGCTCTTCAAATCTCCAAAGAAAAAGATATTCTCTTAAATTCTCTTTATAGTATAGGACTGTGCTGGGAAAACTTAGGAGAATGGGAAAATGCGAGTAAGAGCTTTAAGAAATTTATTGATAAATATCCTCAAAGTGAGCTTATCTCTCAGGCTCACTTACGGTTAGCTAATTCTTTTTTCCAGCAAGAAAATTACTCTAAAGCCAGAGAAAATTATATTTGGGTAACAAAAAGTAGTGAGGAAAGTGAGCTTTCTGTGGAAGCTCAGTATCGAATAGGGGACTGCTGGTTTAATGAGGCTGCAAGTGAGAAAGACTACAAAAAGGCTGTGGAAAAATACAAAAAGGCTGTAGTAGAATATTTAAAAGTAGGTTATCTGTATCCTCAGTTTGAAGAGTGGAAAGTTAAAGCGCAACTTCAGACAGGAAGATGTTATGAGGCTATGGGTAATACAGAGGAGGCAAAAAAAACCTATCAAAAAATTCTCAAGAATAAATCAATTGGGGAAGAATGGATTAAAAAGGCAGAAAAAAGGATCAAGGAGCTTAAATAATGAAAAGAATTTTACTTTTAGTGGCTGTTTCTCTCTTCTTCTCCTGTGCCGGCTTAGCTCAACAAGAACGCCTAACTACCCCGCTTCCCACTGTTATAATCAAGGGAGAAGATAGATCTTACATGGAAATTATCAGAACAAAAAAACTCTCCTATATGAGATTAAGAGGAGAAAAAAGTAAGAAGAAACCCTCTTTAGAAATTGCTTTGCTTCCTCA
>JAGHCO010000203.1 GCA_021160405.1 Candidatus Aerophobota bacterium | reverse complement strand
GATTAAGGGGAGGGGGAAGATGTTTGAGGTGGGGGTGAAAAAAGATAAAGAAAACTTTTAACCCCTCACCCTGACCCTCTCCCGCAGGGGGAGAAAAGGAATTTGACAATACTAGCATTAAATATAAATAAAGGAGGAGGGTATGCGAAGAATAAAGAAAATCCTTATATTAAGTTTATTGATAGTAGGGTTAGCTTTACCAGCACAGGCAAAAGGTATAGGAACAACATCTGCTAATTTCCTTAAAATTGGAGTTGGAGCAAGGGCAACTGCCTTAGGAGAGGCGTACACTGCTTTAGTTAACGATGCATCTGCTTTGTATTGGAACCCAGCAGCTCTTGCTGAGGTGGAAAATTCAGAGTTATTTGCTGCCTATAACAGTTATCTTTTAGGTGTAACTCAGGGTTATATTGCTTTTCTCTTTCCCTTCTTAGATGGCAGTTTTGGAATTGGATTGAATTATATGGATATAGGAAAAATGGAAGGTTATGATGTAGATAAAAGTGGTAACCCTGTAGCCATAGGTGATTTTAGAGCAACAAGTAGCCATATTTCCCTGGGTTATGGCAGAAAATTATCTAAAGGATGGTCCCTGGGAATATCTTTAGGTCCTCTTTTTGATAAAATAAGAGATGATACAAAAAACTCTTTTGTTGGCACAGTAGGTATTCTAAAACAATTAGGAAAAAATTGCAGAATTGGATGGGTAGCACAGAATATTGGAAACAGGCTTGGAGAGGATCCTTTCCCCTTGACTTTTAAAGCAGGATTAGCAGGTAAGATTTCCTCACTCACTTTATCGGAAGAGATTTGTTTCCCCAGAGACAATGATGTTTATGTTTGTGTGGGAGGAGAGTGGAACTTAACAAAATTATTTTCTCTACGAATAGGATACACAGAGGAGAGAGATGAAGGCTCAGGCTTTTCTGTTGGTGCGGGTTTTAAGATGGAAAAATTTACCTTTGATTATGCCTTCATTCCCTTTGGTGATTTAGGAAATACTCACAGGGTAAGTTTAAAGGTAAATTTTTAAAAAGTAAGAGGTTCCAAAAAAACAGACACTTTTGACTATCAAAGAATTTTCGTGCAAAAGTTAGCTGTCAATCTCTGTTTCAGTCTCCTAGTCAGATGATTTGACACAGTCAATATCTCCAGTTTTAGCCAAAAAATTGGTTTTAAACGCTCCTTTTCTGTCTCGCCATTTAGTGCTGCCTATAGAAAAATAGAAACGGTAGCTAAATCTATAATGGGTTTTCTCCTCAGAGTTTATATGAGATATCCACCAGGCTTTTATTTTTCTGTTGTCCATTTTAGTAGCAAAAGTTATCAATTTTGTTTTCCCTGGCCAAATGATCATAGGTAATAGCCCAGTGTTACCTTCAGCCATTTTTATCCCATTTAATGATAGCTCATATTTTATCTTTCTAACAATTGGGCTTCCCGGTATTATACTAGGGTTATAGATTTTAACAGTATGTTTTACCTCAGTTTCCTTAGCTGTGACCTTCCCCCACTTAGAATGTAAAGACCTAATCTCCAATGCGTAAAGTCCAAAATTAAACCTGACCATCTTTTTAGTATTTAGACCCTCAAGTATATTAGTTTGAAATTTAGTTTCCCAAGAAAATGGATAAACTAAGTTAACCTTTTCTAAACTTATTATTAGCTTTCCCTCAATTTTTACTTTGCTTCTTTCCCCATTTTTTATATGAGAGAGCCACCATTTGACGATATTCTCGTTATCAATTTTGCTGGTGAACAGAACAAGGCTCCCACTTGCCACCCTCTCAATGGTAAGATTCTCACCCACACCTTCACTCATCTTGATATCATTGAGATAGATATTACAGCTAATCGATAGTGGAACTAAAGATAGGTTTGGTTCATTGACTAAAACCTTGGTAATAATAGTAGTTATATCAGATGAAACAGGTCCCCAAGAATTGGAGATATTTTCAATCTTAAGATTAGGAATTACTATAGTGGGTTTTTCCGCACCTTTTTGCGGTGATGTTTCACCTTGGGCTGAAACTGCATAGCTAATTCCTAAAATCAAGACCAAAACTAACAATAAAGCTCTTTTTGCCATATTTTTGCCTTTCTATTGATTTTTATAAATTTTTTCAAGCTCTTTAACTATTTTTTTGCAACGTTCTACATAAGGTTTTATTTCAGATTCAGCTAATAGTTTAACGCCCTCGGATTTCTTTATTTCTTCAAGGATTGCCTGATATCTTTTTACAAATTTCCTGTAGTCATTTTCCCACCCCTTAGCAAAGGATTCAATCTCTTTCACCATTTTATTAAATTTTCTCTCTTCCATTTATTTTTCAATTATCCTTGATCTTTAGGAATTTATAACTTGTTGCCGAAGGGCATTCCCCGAAGGAGCATTGATGATCCACCTTAACGAGGTCTCCGAGTTGAGGAAAAAGAAAAATTTATGTTTGAGGAGCGAAGCGACGAGTTTAAATTTTTCCCGAAACGAGGAGACCGAGCAGAGATAATTTAAAGAGCATCCCAGAGACGGAGGGGAAGCCCTGAGGCTTTCTTGTTTCAAAATTTTTAGCTGTTTTATTTCTTGCTTAAAGCACTTACTATAGCTTGGGCAAATTTTGTTGCACTTGCTGGTCCATCGGCAGTAATAATATTTCCATCTATCTCAACGCTTGCTCCTGTATAACTTGACCCTAATTTACCTTTTTCTGATGGCCATACCGTAGCCTTTCTCCCTTTGAGCACTCCAGCATTAGCTAAAGTGACTGGAGCAATGCATATCGCACAAAGGAGCTTATTAGAATCAAGGGTCTTTTTAGCAATAGAATGAGCTGTTTGATTATTCCAGTATTCTGAGGCCCCAGAGCCTCCTACAAAGATTACAGCATCGTAATCTTCCACTTTCACATCGCTAAGTAATATGTCAGGCTTAACTACTAATCCAAGCATTCCGGTTGCCTTACTCAGGGATGAGGAAGCTATTGTTACCTTAGCTCCCTGTTTTTCAAATATATCTTTGGGTATCTCAAGCTCCTCATCTCGGAAATTATTCCTTGCAATAATCATCACCACTTTCTTACCTTTTATTTTTGGTAACATTTGCTCACTCCTTTCTTCTTTTTTAGATGTTGTGGGTTTCAAAGCAGCGATTGCCTCTTTAATTATTTTTACCTTCTCTTCGGTAACATATGTTTTGGTTTTTTCCTCAATCATAGCTGAAATCTTCTGTTCACTTAAACCAGCCTGTTGGGAAAAAGATAATCGGACAATCAGCACACATCCAACAATAGCTATAACTAAACCAGCGATAAAAAGTATGAAGTTCATTTTTAATCCCATTTTTGCCTCACCTCTTAAATCAAGGAAATACTTCCCTTACCTCAACTCCCAACACCTTAGCAATCTTTATTTTCTCACTTTCACTAACCTTAGTTAGCCCCCTTTCCACTCTGGAGACCCACCAAGGGGACTTATTTAACTTCTTAGCTAAAGCATATTGGGTTAATCTTCTCTTTAACCTCATCTCTTTTACTTCATTAAGAACCATTCAATTTCCTCCACTTCCTCTCTTAACACTTACCTTTTAT
>JAGHCO010000057.1 GCA_021160405.1 Candidatus Aerophobota bacterium | reverse complement strand
GTTTTAGCGGTGAGAATAGGGAAGGTAAGGCTAATTGATAATATGCGTGTATAAAAAAGGGTAAAAATAAAAAAGGGGACAGGCTACTTTTTCCTTTAGAAAAAGTAGCCTGTCCCCTTTTTTACTAAAGGAAAAAGTAGCCTGTCCCCTTTTTTATACACGCATATTATCAATTAGCCTTACCTTCCCTATTCTCACCGCTAAAACTGCCAGAACATCCCCTTTAATTTGAGATATCCTCTCAAGAGTTAGGGGATCTACCAGATCAATATAATCTATTTTAGCAAGAGGCTCTTTACTAATTAAATCCTCCATTAAACAGATAACCCTTTCGGGGTCTTTTTCCCCTTTCTCTATTGCCTGTTTAGCTTTAACTAAAGATCTATAAAGAACAGAAGCTGCCTTTCTTTCCTTAAGGGTAAGATAAGAATTGCGAGAACTTAAAGCAAGACCATCCTTTTCTCTAACTGTTGGGGAAAGAACAATTTTAGTATCCAAATTTAAATCCTTTACCATTTTTTTAACTATTAAAGCCTGCTGATAATCCTTCTCTCCAAAGAAGCTTAAATCAGGATAAACTATGTTAAACAGCTTTATAAGAACTGTAGTTACCCCCTTAAAATGCCCTGGCCTAAACTTTCCCTCCAAAACCTGAATAAGGTTTCCCTGCATATCTATAAAGGTAGAGTATCCCTTAGGATACATCTCCTTTAGAGAAGGAGCAAAAATAACATCTACACCCTCTTTTTGACAAATCTCAGCATCTCGAGAAAGATCCCGAGGATAACGCTGATAATCCTCCTTTGGTCCAAACTGAAGGGGATTAACAAATATACTCACCACTACCTCATCACAATTTTCTCTGGCCCTCTTAATTAAAGAAATATGCCCTTGGTGAAGATAACCAAGAGTAGGAACAAAACCAATGGTTTTCCCCTTATTCTTAATCCTTTTACGGTAGTTTTTCATTTCCTCAATTTTCTCTATTAACTGCATTTTCCCCCTTTTTTAAAAGGCGATGAATATTTCGCTCACAGATTTCCCTAATACGAGAATCCCGAGTTGATTCTTTCACTTTTTTCCACTGAAGAATTGATAGCTTTATCTGTCCATCCTTCTCGTAAGCAAAAGCTAACATCCTCTCTAAAATAGGAGGATGCCCCTTTAACTGGATTGCTCTTTTTAACCCCTCAATAGCTTTTTTGTACTCATGAGTTCTAAACAGTCTAATCATAAAATCCCTATACAGCCACAGCTCAAAAGCATAAGGGTTGTTAGCTATCCCTTCATTGAGAAAATTAATAGCCTCATCCAAATATCCTAAATCCTTCATAACTAAAGCTCCAAAAGAAAAGCCAGGAATAAAATGAGGAGAAAGTTTACTCATAGCCTTAAGAACAGGATAAACCCTACGAAATCTCTCCTCTTTTTTCCCACCCCATCCTCCAAAATATTGAATTGACTGTAAGAAGAGAAAATCAGACAAAACTTCCTTAAAACCTAAACCAATTGCTATTCCTGCAGTTGTTGCCTCTTCAGGATACCTCTTAGCTAAATACCCAACTACTTCTCTAAAAGGCTTCTCTGCTACTTTATATCTCTCCATTTTAGCTTCTAAACCTATTTTTAGAGAAAAAAGACCAAATAATAAAAGAAAAACCAGCCCTATCTGCCATTTTTTTGTTCCATATCTCAAACTATAATCTCCCTTAGAGTTTTCTGGAACTCAGGAAAAGAGGTATCAATGCACTGGGTATCAGCAATGGTAGTTTCTCCTTCACAGCGCAGTCCAGCTATCGCTAAAGCCATAGCTATTCTATGGTCTCCCCAGCTATTTACCAGCGCTCCCCTTAATTTATTCCCTCCCTTAATAAGCATCCCATCCTTTCTTTCCTCTATATCTGCTCCCATCTTCTTTAATTCAGAGACTATTGCTCTTATCCGATCTGTCTCTTTAACTCTCAACTCCCTAGCATCTTTAATTAAGGTATCCCCTTGTGCAAAACAACTAACCACTGTTAATATTGGAATCTCATCAATTAAACGGGGAATCATTTCTCCTTGAATAACCACTCCCCTCAGGTTATTTCCTCCCCTTACTTCTATATCCCCCACTTCCTCCTCACATATTTTTTTAAAATTGCTAATTTTAACTTCTGCTCCCATTTTAAGAAGAACATCAATAAATCCTTTTCTAGTTGGGTTTAATCCCACATTGGATAATTTGACTCTTGAGCCTGGCAAAGACACTGCTGCTCCTATAAAAAAAGCACCAGCAGAGATATCCCCAGGGATATAAAAAGATTTTCCCTTAAAACTTTCCCCATTCTTGCCTTCAATTTGGACTTCTAAGCCCTTTACCTTAATAGAAATCCCCAGATATTGCATCATCCTCTCAGTATGGTCACGAGATTTGTAAGGCTCCTTAACAAAGGTTTTTCCTTTAGCATACAGACCAGCTAAAAGCAAACAGGATTTTACCTGGGCAGAGGCAATGGGAGATAAGTAATTGATACCCTTAAGTTCTCCTCCCACAATAGTTAAGGGAGGGAAGTTTCCTTTTTCTCTTCCCTCTATTTTTGCTCCCATTTCTCGCAAAGGATCAACGATTCTTTTCATTGGCCTTTTTCTTAGAAACTTATCACCTGAGAGAACAGAATAAAACCTCTGTCCAGCTAAAAGTCCAGCTAAAAGTCTCATGGTTGTTCCTGAATTCCCACAGTTAAGCACATCTTCAGGCTCCTTTAATCCTTCCAATCCTACCCCTTCAATAATTACCTCTTTTTCCCCCTCTCTTACAGGAACTCCCATCTGTTCTATACACTTTAAGGTAGCCAGACAATCTTTTCCTCTCTGCACTCCCTTAAGATAAGATTTGCCCTCAGCAATAGAGGAAAGAATTATAGCCCTATGAGTAATAGATTTATCTCCTGGTAGAGTAATTTCACCTCTTAAATGCTTAGCCGGGGTTATTAAAACTTGATTTTTCAAATCTCCCTCCCCATACTCCGAGCTATTTTTTCTACCTCTTTCACTAAATTTTCAAAATGAGAAGGAAGGATAGATTGAAAACCATCAGATAAAGCCTCCTCAGGTTTGGAATGAACCTCAATTAAAAGACCATCTGCTCCAGCAGCTATAGCTGCCCGAGAAAGAGGAGTAATAAGGTCTCTTTGTCCTGTGCCATGACTTGGATCCACTACTACAGGAAGATGAGACAAATTTTTTATTAAAGCTACAGAGGATAAATCTAAGGTAAAACGAGTAGAATTCTCAAAGGTTCTTATCCCTCTCTCACAGAGAATAACTTGATAGTTACCCCCTGATAAGATATACTCTGCTGACATTAAAAACTCTTTTAAAGTGGCAGCCATTCCCCGTTTAAGCAAAACAGGTTTCCCCCCTTTTCCTACTTCTTTTAAAAGATCAAAATTTTGCATATTTCTTGCCCCAATCTGGATAATATCAGCGTATCGGGAAACCAGCTCTATCTGGCGGACATCCATAGCCTCGGTGACTACAGGTAAACCAGTAATTTCTCTAACTTCAGCTAAATACTTTAAACCTTCCTCACCTAATCCCTGAAAGGAATAAGGAGAAGTGCGGGGCTTAAAGGCTCCTCCTCTTAGCACTTTTGCACCTGCTTTTTTTACAGCTTTAGCTACCTCCAATAAAAGGGGCTTGTTTTCCACAGCACAGGGACCGGCCATAATTACAACTTTTTTACCTCCAACTTTCACATTCCCTACTTTAACGCAGGTATCCTCTTTCTTAAGTTCCCGGCTTACCAGCTTGTAAGGCTTGGAAATAGGAGTAATAGACTCTACAATAAACATAGCCTCAAACAGGTGTCTGGTACGAATAGGATTTTCCCCAATTACCCCTATTATTGTCCTCTCCTTTCCATGAGATATATGGGGAGTAAAACCAAGTTCTTTAATTTTTTCAACTATATGTTGAATTCCTTTTTCTGTAGTTCCAGGCTTTAAAGTAATAATCATTTTTTCCTCTTTTAATCTGCCTTAGGATAAGAGCCCAAGATTTTTAAGAAGAAACACTCCTCTTCCAACTCAGATAAGGCTTTTTTTACCATTTCATCATCCTTATGTCCCACAAAATCAACAAAGAAAACATATTCCCAGGCTTTACGTTTAGTTGGTCGGGATTCAATTTTTGTTAAATTAATCCCGTACTTACGAAAGGGAGAGAGCATATCGTAAAGAGCTCCCACTCTATCCTTAATGGAGAAAAGAATGGAGGTTTTATCCCGACCACTCCTCTCACTATATTCCCTACCAATAACTAAAAATCTAGTATAGTTCTGAGGTCTGTCTTCTATATGAGCACTGAGCACACCCAATCCATAAAGAGAAGCTGCTACCTCTGAGGCAATAGCTGCAGCTCCATCTTCCTCAGCGGCCAACTGAGCAGCTTTAGCTGTGCTTTCTGCTTCACAAATCTTAGCCGCAGGAAGATTCTCCTCTAACCACATCCTACACTGAGCCAAAGCCTGAGGATGAGAGTAAACCTTTTTTACATCTTTCAACTTCCCCTTACCTAACAGATGATGAAATACCTCCAAAATTATCTCAGCGCATATCTTTAAATCTGAATCCAAAAACATATCCAGGGTATGAGAGACAACCCCTTCGGTAGAATTTTCTACAGGGACAACTCCATAATCAGCCTCTTTTTTTTCTACCAGAGCAAATATTCCCCCAATGCTTCTTACTGGGATAAGATCCGCTTGTTTACCAAAATTTTTGAGAGCTGCTAAATGGGTGAAAGTAGCCGGAGGTCCAAAATAAGCTACCTTTAATCTTCTCTCCAAATATAAAGATGCCCTTAAGATAATTTGAATAATCTCTTTTACCACATCATTTGGCAAAGGCCCCTTGTTTTGCTTGATTAACCTATCTATTATTACCCTTTCCCTGCCAGGGGAGTAGTAAGCCTCTCCCTTTTCTCTCTTAAGCTTAGCTATTTCCAAAACTTTTTTAACCCTCTCATTTAATAGATCCAATACTCTGGAATCAAGCTGATCAATTTGACCTCTAATTTCTCTTAGCTTCATTTTTTTCCTCTTTCTCAAAAATACTCATCAGTGCATCCAGGGCTAAAAGATACCCTTGGGGACCAAAACCGGTTATCTGCCCCACGCATACCCCAGCAATAAAGGATGTTTGCCTGAACTTCTCCCTTTTATATATATTGCTAAGGTGCACCTCTACCGTGGGTAAATTAACAGAGGTAATAGCATCTCTTATAGCAATGCTGGTATGAGTATAGGCAGCAGGGTTTATTATTATACCATTGGCCCAACTCTTAGCCTCTCCAATAAGAGAGACAATTTCCCCCTCATAGTTAGACTGTTTAATTTTAACCTCACAACCTATTTTTTTTGCTCTTTCCTCAATCATCTGGTTAATCTCATCCAAAGAGGTCTTTCCATAAATTTTAGGTTCTCTTCCTCCAAGCAGGTTAAGATTTGGGCCATTAATAACAAGTATTTTTTTCATTTCTCTAATCCCTCAATTACTTTTCTTACAATAGATGTGGGAACATCTGGGGTAAGAAAAGCCTCCCCTATCCCTTTAAGTAAAACAAAATTTATCCTCCCTTCCTTTACCTTCTTATCTAAAAATAAAGCTTGCCAGAATTTTTCCTTATCTATTTCCTTAAATGTAGTGGGAAGACCAACCTTTTTTAACAGATTTTCTAATCTTAAAAAAGAGGCTAAGGGAAAATATCCCATTTTCACAGCTATCCTACCAGAAGCTATCATCCCTACAGCTACAGCTTCTCCGTGAGTGTATCTTTTGTAGTTAGCAGCGGCCTCTATACCATGAGCCACAGTATGACCAAAATTAAGAATCTGCCTTATCCCCTTTTCTTCCCGTTCATCCTCTTCTACTATCCCCACTTTTATCCTTAAAGACTTACCAATGATAAATCGTAAAAGATAAGGATCAAGAGTTCTTATCCCATCCAAATTCCTCTCTATATAAGAGAAAAAACTCTTATCTTTAATTATAGCAGATTTTATCACTTCAGCCATTCCTTCTCTTACTCTCCGAGGAGGAAGGGTTAATAAAACTTCAGGGTCTATTAAAACAAACCTTGGTTGATAAAAAGAACCAACTAAATTCTTTCCTCGAGAAAGATTAACAGCTACTTTCCCTCCCACACTTGCATCAACTTGAGCTAAAAGAGTGGTAGGGATAAGAAGAAAATTTATCCCCCTAAGATAAGTGGCAGCTACAAATCCAGTTAAGTCTCCCACTACTCCTCCCCCTAAAGCTAATAAAGAGGAATTGCGCTCAAGTTTAAAGTCAAGGCAGGCGTTGTATAATTTGCGAGTTTGAGCTAAAGACTTGTATCTTTCCCCAGGAGGAATTTGAAAATATTCTACTTCAAAATTAGCTTCTTTTAGTGCTTCCTTCACTCTCTTTCCATAAAGGGACCAAACTCTGGTATCACTTACTATAAGTATCCTTTTACTCAGATTAAAACCTTTAGCTATAACTCCTACCTCATCTATATTAGAACCAATAAAGATTGGATAACTCCTGTATCCTAAGTTAACTTGAATCCTCTCTTTTGGCAAAGAATTTACTATTTTATCAACCACCTTTTCCTCCGAAAGATAAGAAGTATCTATAGTAATGTCCGCTTTGCTATAAAAGGGGGCTCTTCTATTTAAAAGCTTCCTAACTTTTTCCCTTGGATTGGAAAATCCGGAAAGAAGAGGACGCTGATTATTATGTTTAACTCTTTGCCAGATTATCTGTGGCTCAGCCGTAAGACAAATAATAAATCCTTTTTTTCTCAGAAAATTCACATTAACCTGTTTTAATACTACTCCACCTCCTGTAGCAATTACATACCCATTAAGTTTTGCTACCTTTTCTACCACTTCACTCTCTACTTTCCGAAAATAATCCTCCCCTTCTTCCTTAAAAATCTGGTAGATACTTTTTCTCTCTCTTTTCTCAATTATCTCATCGGTATCTAAATATTCCATCCCCAATCTCCTGGCTAACAACTTTCCTATCCTGCTTTTTCCTGTTCCCATAAATCCCACTAAAACTATATTCATTTAACTTCTTTTCCTTACATAATCCTGATAGCTAAGGTAGTTGCGCTTCATCTCCGCAAGACTATCCCCTGAGAATTTCTCCCTCATTGCTCGAGCAATCTCAATCCCCACAACTGCTTCCCCAATCACTGAAGCAGCAGGAACAGCACATACATCGGACCTTTCCTTAGCTGCTTTAACTTTTTTCTTACTCACAACATCTACCGAAGATAAAGGCTTAGCTAAAGTAGAGAGAGGCTTCATTGCTGCTCTTACTACAAGAGGCTCTCCATTGCTCATTCCCCCTTCTATCCCTCCACAGTTATTAGTTTTTCGATAAAATCCCTTTTCCTTTTGATAAAATATCTCATCTTGAACCTCACTACCAAATCTCTTTGCTGTTTCAAATCCAAGCCCTATCTCTACCCCTACTATAGCCTGGATGCTCATTAAAGCCATAGCTAAGCGAGCATCCAGCTTAAGGTCCCACTGAATATAATCTCCTAAACCAACGGGAAGTCCCATAGCTACAACCTCAAAAACTCCTCCCAATGTATCCCCCCTTTTTTTAGCCTCATCAATTAATCTCTTCATTCTCTCCTCCGCTTCTCTATCACCACAGCGAAGGACAGATTTCTCAATTAAAGGGTACCTATCAAAAATTAAATTCCACTCACTTTCATCCCTTTCCCTACCAATCCTGATAACTCTACTATAAAGGTAAATGTCAAATTCCTCCAAAACTTTTCTGCAAACTGCTCCTGCAGCTACTCGAGCTGCTGTCTCCCTGGCACTTGCTCTTTCCAAAACATTCCTTAAATCATAAAATCCATACTTTATTCCCCCAGCTAAGTCTGCATGACCGGGGCGAGGGTGGGTAAGGAAAGGAATTTCTTCATCTTTTTTTTCCACTGCCATAACCTTATCCCAGTTTTCCCAATCAAGGTTAGGTATTAAAAGAGCAATGGGACTTCCCAATGTCTTCCCCTGCCGAATCCCAGAGAGAATCTTTACCTTATCCTTCTCAATTTGCATCCTACCTCCCCGACCATAACCTATTTGGCGACGTTTAAGTTCCCTGTTAATATAATCTGCCCTTAATCTTACTCCAGAAGGAATCCCCTCCAATATTACTACCAAAGCCTGTCCATGAGATTCCCCAGCAGTTATATAACGAATTAAACTACCCATTGCTATTAAATCCTTTAATCCTTTAATCCTTTTAAATCCATCGCTTCTCTCATCTTATCTAAAGGCGCCTTTCTCCCTGTCCATAGCTCAAAGGACAAAGCTCCCTGATGAATAAGCATTCCCAGGCCATTTAAATGGAAAAGATTCCTTTTTTTAGCTTCCCCCAATAGCTCTGTAGCACGATTGTAAACTATATCATAGACAAATACCTTAGAAGAAAAACCCTTAAGATTAATTAAAAGAGGATCCTCAGAACTCATCCCCACTGAGGTAGCATTAATTAAAAGATCAATATCTTCCCTCTCCGGGAAAAAGTTCCTATCCTCAAATTTAATTACCCGCAAAAAGGCGTTGGGGGAAATCTTCTTTAACCGATTTAACAAATCTATGGCCCGATTGTAAGTTCGATTAACTAAAATAATTTCTCCTACCTTCTCCCTTAACAGAGAAAACCCGATGGATAAAGCTGCCCCTCCAGCTCCTAAAAGAAGGATTCTTTTGCCCCGGAGATTAAATCCTTTCTCCCTTAGAGAGTTAACAAATCCTTCTCCATCTGTATTATAGCCAACTAATCTCCCTTTTTGGTTAACTACAGTATTCACTGCTCCTATCTTTTCTACCTCAGGAGAAATCTCATCCAAGTAAGGAACTATTTTTTGTTTATGAGGAACAGTAACATTTACTCCCACCAAATTTAAAGCTTTTATTGCCTTAACTGCCTGGGGTAGATTCTTCGGATGAACTAAAAAAGGAAGATAAACAAAATTTAACCCTAACTCAGCAAAAGCAGCATTTTGGAAAAGAGGAGAGAGAGAATGATTTACTGGATAGCCAAATAGTCCCACTACCTTTGTATTTCCCTTAATTCTCATTAGCTTTTAAGAAACCTTAACTTACGTTTGCTAAAATTTTAGCGTTACTATTCAGCCACCAAGATATGAAGACACCAAGTAAACCCGGTCTTAAAATTTTTAACGTCCTCTTGTCTTCAGTGATTAATTTTTTTCTTTCCGATAGAGGTTTTAAAATTCATATTACTCCTTTGTGCCTTGGTGACTGAACTGTTACATTTTAGCAAACCTATTTTATGTGTCAATTTAAAACTCGCTTGACTTTTTTATTTTTTAAAGTATTTTATTAGTAAATTTTTTAGATAGGGAGATGAGAATGTTAGAGATAAGAGAGCTTGAGAAGAGTTTCGGAGGGATCAAGGCTGTAGATAGATGTTCCCTCCGTATAGAAGAAAGCTCCATTACAGGTTTAATTGGACCTAATGGAGCCGGAAAAACTACGCTTTTTAATTTAATAAGTGGCCTTTATAAACCAGATGGAGGACAGATCTGGTTTATGGGAGATCGAATTGATGGACTGCCATCTCATAAAATTGCACGAAAGTCTATTTCCAGGACTTTCCAGATACCAAGAGAGTTTAAAGAAATGACAGTTCTTGAAAATCTGATGCTTGTTCCCAAGCATCAGATGGGTGAGAATCTTTTAAACACTTTGTTTCGTCCTAATCTTATAAAAATGCAGGAAAAGAAAAATATGGAAAAAGCTTTAAAGATACTTGAATTTTTAGAGCTTATAGATCTTAAAGATGATTACGCTAAGAATCTTTCCTCCGGGCAGAAAAAACT
>JAGHCO010000103.1 GCA_021160405.1 Candidatus Aerophobota bacterium | reverse complement strand
GGTATATTATCATAAAGAATAGCTTCTACGGAACTACTCTCAAGAAGTTTCATTACCTTATCTGTAATACCTAACTTTTTCATAGACTTTTTTCCTGTAACAAGAAGAGCTTTTTTGCCTAGATTTTCAGTTAAGCTACCTAATTTTTCCAATTCGCCTTGTCCAAAAAAAATTTCAACAGGCATGTAGTAGGTAAAACTTTGCATCTTAATATTTCCTCCTTCGATTACACTCTATAATTACCGATTTATTTTGTCTGTGACTTTATAAAAAATGAATCCGTGAAATGAAAATCGACGTTTTCTCTCAATTTTAAATCTGGATAGTGTTTTTCTTACTACTTACAATAGATATCCACGCCTTTAAAGAAGGCGTGGATATCTGTACCCATTTTTATACCTTGCCAAACTATATAATAAGAAGAAAATTAATACCTCTGCTGCATGGAAATGTCTTTTTTCTTGTTCCCTATCTTCATTAATGGAAAAGCTCAATCCACTCGCTTTTTAGGTGGGTTCATAACTTTATCTTCCAAGTGTTCCTTAGTAATCATTGTCAAATGAACTAGCTCACCAAAATAGGTATCAATATTCTTCTTTGTAACAAATACATGTCCTGCATAAACAGAATAAGCACCGGGCTTTGGCGTCCATCCGTGCAGCAAGCGATTTAATAATTCAACGCTTAGATAGCCAGTCCCCCATGGGTTTTGTGCAACGGTGGTGTCAATAAGACCCTCCCTGATTGCTTTTAGCACCGATGGATCATCATCAATTCCGACAAATCGAATATATTTTTTGTGCTTCTTATTAAACTCTGAAAGAATGGCTGTTGCTGCAACTGTAGTGGTAAAACCAGTACAGATAACGCCATCGACCTCCTTGATATGAGCTGAAAGAGCGTCTCCAATCTTCTGCATACCTTCCTCAACAGTTTTTATATCGGCTACTTCACCAATTATGCGAACATTGGGATACTTTGCTACAACTTCCTCTATAGCTTTTTTTCGGGTAATGGTGTTTACATCCTCAACTATCTCAAGTACGTTCAGAATATTTCCTTTATATCCCATTAGTTTGCATAATTTTTCCGCGGCATCCAGCGCAGCTTGCCTTATGTCTGTACCCACATAAAATGAAGCGGGAGTTGGCTCTGTAGTTTTTGCACCAAAGTTAACCACATATGCTCCGTGTTTGACTAGCTCGTCATAGAGGCCATTTGCTGCAGTTGGATCAGCGGGATAGATAGAAAACCCTCTATAACCCTGAGCTGCGAGCGCCTCAACATTTTCATTCTCGTTTTGCTGGCTCCATTCTTGTCCTATTACCTTCTTTACTTTAATTCCTGTCTCTTTTTCCCAAGCCTCTACGCCTCTCTTCACAGCAGAAAAGTAAGGATGCGGCATAGGAGCATACCAGGCAATTTTGGACTTAGCTGGGTCTCCTTTGTCTGCTGCGGAACCAATGCACGTAAACACCATAGTAAACACCACTGCCAGCAATAAAATTAAAATTTTCCTCATTTTGATCCTCCTTTTAGTGAATGACACTATCAAGTTTTATCCGTTAAGAGTAACTTAAGCTCTTCGTAGATAAGAATTTTATCTCACCTCCTTTCCTCTTATCTACTAAAAAGCCTTTCAAATTTGCTTTTCTCCCCGACTATGTCAGGAAACACATATGGAGTCCAATCCTGTACCTCTGATAATTTTATTTTTGCCACCCTTTTTATCTCTTCTAGAGAAAAATTGTTACGATAAAAGTATTTATAAGAAAGAGTTACCCTCCCTCACAAAAGATTAAACATCAGTGATACCTTTCATGGAGTATCGAAGTATTTGAATTTCTATTCTCTCTTATAATAAAGAGCTCTTATTCTGTCCACAGTTACTGCTAAGAGCACTATAAGTCCTAAGTAAGTCTGCTCAAAATATATATCTGTCCCAATCAAGATTAATCCATTCCTGATTAGAACAATTATTATGCTGCCCATGAGAAGACCCCAGGCCGAAATTGACCCTCCGCTCAGGCTAGTTCCGCCGATTATCGCTGCTGCAAATGAAATGATAAGCCACTCTTGACCAATCGCTGGCTGGGCAGAACCCATCCTTGAAACCCATAACACGCCAGCAACTGCCGCAAACAGACCAGATAATACATGTGAAAGCAAAATTATCCTATCTACGTTGATTCCCGATACTCTTGCTGCTTCCTTGTTACCACCAATTGCCAAAAGCCATCTGCCAAAGCGCCTGAAATTAAACACATAAAAGATGAAACATAGAGTTCCTATCATGAGCCAGAAAATGTAAGGAAGTCCCCACATACCATCTCTTCCAACAATAGTGAAAGATCCTGGAATCTTTGTGTAAGGGTACCCTTTGGTTATTCCGTATATAATCCCGGTAAAAATAAACAGTGTTGCAAGTGTAGCTACGAAGGAATTAACACCTATCTTAGTTATAATCATACCGTTGAGTGCACCAGCAGCCAAACCAACTGAAAGGGCTATAATAACAGCTACCACTGGAGAAAAACCCTGAACCTGAATAAAATATCCTGTTGCAACTACTGCAAGCCCACCTATGGCTCCTATAGAAAGGTTCATTCCTCCACCAACAATAACCAGTGCTTGGGCAATGGCTACAAAACCATATAATCCGACGTTTCTCGTAAGATTAAAAATATTGTATGCTGTCAGGAAACTGGGTGATGCAATTGAAAAGAAGATAAATAATAGAACGACAGGAATAGTTATACTTACCTCGGGATGTACCAGGAAACTTTCAAAAAATCCCACTTTTACAAAATCTTTTTTTCTTTCACTTAATGTTATCTGCCGGTCATATTTTTTCATATGTATATTTCCTTAAATTTTTTCTTAAGTTTAAAACATGAGTTTTATAATTTCATCCTTGTTTGTTTGTGATGTTTCCTTTATAGTAACTCTTCGACCGTGTTTCAGGACAAAGATTCTATCGGAAACTTCGAATATATCGTCCAACCTGTGAGTTATAAGAATTATAGAGAGACCTTGCTCTTTCAAATACAGGATTAAATCGAGGACCTTTCTTATCTCCACTACCGCAAGGCTCGCTGTGGGCTCATCCATCACCACAACTTTCGGATTGAAGCTAGCTGCTTTCGCTATAGCCACGGATTGTTGCTGACCACCTGAAAGTCTACTAGTCTTAATTTTAAAATTTTTAATCCCTATCTTAAGTCTGCTAAGGATCTCAACCGCCATACTCTCCATCTGTCTATTTTTAAGTGTTTTAAAAAAGTTGCTGGTAATTTCCCTACCTAGAAACAGATTGGCAGGAATATCCAGATTCGGACACAATTTGAAATCCTGATAAACCATCTCAATCCCAAGCTGTCTTGAGATTCGAGGACTAACAATATGTACTTCCCTTCCTTCAAAAAATATCCTTCCTCTATCAGCCTGGTAGACACCGGTCAAGATCTTCATAAGAGTCGATTTGCCTGCCGCATTATCTCCTACTAGTCCAAGAATTTCTCCATACTTTAGCTCCAGGTTAACATCTATGAGCGCTTGTATTCCCCCAAAGGATTTATATATATTTTTCATCTCAACAACGTAACTATTTTCTCTCATTTTTATCCTTCTTATTTACCAGTAAAATAAATTTATTCGTTAGCCGATCAAGAGCTTTTTGCTAACACTTTGGCCTTTATTTTCAATTTCTTTTAGTTCTATCAAAAATATCTATGATGGCAGAAAAACTCCCAAGATACTTTAATAAGGTAACATAACCTTATTGAGAATAATCCATTTTTTGCACATATTCTCTACTAATTTATTGACAACTTATAGAGAAAGGTGGAAGATGCAGCAAAATCTCCCCCTCTCATATGGCAACAAACTTGAGCGATACCCCCAATTAAGCTCCCCCTCAGTCTCATAGAGAAGATCTCATCTTAACTGCCTTTTATCTTATAAAGAATTATCCCGTTAATATTTTCCAAACTCCTGTAATGTTTCCCACCACGCAATAATGTTTTCAGCTGGAACTACACTCTGAATTATATGTATAGGTGCAAAAATAAAGCCGCCACCTGGTGCTAAATCATCAATCCGTCTTTTTGTTTCTTCACGTACTTCTTCGGGAGTTCCAAAGGCAAGTATGTTGTTATCACAGCTTCCTCCCCAAAAAGTTAAATCATTTCCAAATTCTTTTTTCAGTGTTTTTGTATCCATTCCTTTACAGTTAACCTGTACTGGATTTAAAATATCAACCCCGGCTTCTATTAAGAGAGGAATTGCTTCTCTCATTGCACCATCAGAGTGAAAAAATATATATACCTTTGATTTTGCTTTTTTCTTTATAAAAGAAAACAATTCCTTATGATAAGGCCATATTAACTTCTTATAAAGTTCTAAGGAAATCAGCAAACTTTCTTGGGTACCCAGGTCATCTGCCGTTGATACCACCAGCACATTTTCACCAACTGTCTCTAACGCTTTCTCCCAGTACTTCATCTTGATTTCAAGAAATTTATCCATTATTGCACGAATTAATTTCTCATTTAGCAACATATCAGTAAACATCTTTTCATAACCTGTCATCCATGTAGCATTTTCCCACATTCCGGGACTCATTCTTCCAAGAACGTAAGCTTTTTTTTCCTGGTACACTATTTGATCAGCTTTATCTTTCAAATTAACATACCTTGCAGGATCCAGAGGATCAGGCCAAGGATAATTTTCAATATCTTCAATAGTTTCAGCATTCTTTAAAGGGTGTAGATACAAGTCATAAAAATGTCCATTTTTAACTGGCATTTGCCAGCCTATTCCAAACTCATCAATTAGTCTATAATGATCTCCTACTAAACCCAAATCCTTCGCAAGCCCTGGGTTTGAAGGAGGGTTTGGACTAACATTTTTAACATCTATCTTTAATGCATCTATTAGTTCATCATCCGTTTTTGCCAGTTGAGTTACCTTATCCCATAATTCCACTTTTTCCGATAATCCGAGATACTTTTTTAACCTCTTTAAAGTTTTAATATTTATACCTGTAACAGCAGCACCACCTATGTCAAAAGGAATATGGTCTGGTTCTTTATGTTCCAAAGCCAATTTTACACGCTCGAAACTTGTGTACTGCATTACTTACTTTCCATTAGTGACTAGTGGCAAATACCTATATAGAAGATACAAAACCCCTCGCCAATTCACCAGCAGATTGTCGTATTTTTAATTGAACATCCAGTACCACTTCCTTTGGTTTTTTTCTTCTTTTTCTCATTTGTTCAAATAAAAGCTTTCCTGCTATCTCACCTAATTTAAAAGAGGGCTGAGCAACACAGGTTAAAGGGGGATCAACATACCTAAACCAAGGTAAATCATCAAAGATTACTAATCCTATCTCTTCTGGAATTCGAATCTTTCTTTCTTTTAGAGCCTCCATAACTCCAAATCCTATAAGATTATTACAGGCAAAGATAACTGTTGGAGGTAGATTAAGAGAAAGAAGCTCTGAAGTTAAAAGGTAGCCGCTTTGTTTTTTAAAATCCCCGATTTTAATCAAATCATTATCTTCTGGCATAGAATGTTCTCTTAGTGTTTTTAGATACCCTTCTAATCTTTCCTTACCAGTAGTAGAGCTAAGGGGTCCGGTTACAATCCCAATTCTCTTATGTCCTAAACTTATTAGATGTTCAACAAGCTTTCTACTACCTTCTACATTGTTTACTAAAACAACATCCACATTTAAGTTTTGTATCCTTTTATCAAGTAAAACAACTGGAATGCCTCGTTCTACAAGAAATTTTACATGCTCATTGGTATCTCCTCCAGGAACGAAAATTACTCCATCTACTTGTTTACTACAAAACATCTCAGCTGATTTCTTTTCTTTATCAATGCTGTAATCAGTATTTGTAACAATAATATCATATCCCTTCTTACCTAAATATGTTTCGATTCCCCATAGAACTTCTGCAAAAAAAGGGTTTCTTAAGTCACAAATAATTAAGCCCACTGTACTTGTTTTCCTACTCCTTAAACTCCTGGCGACTATATTTGGATGATACCCAAGCTCATTTATTGCTTTAAGTACCCTTGATCGAGTTTGCTCACTTAAAAAACCTGTCTTGTTAATTACATAGGAAACAGTAGTTGTAGAAACTCCAGCTAATTTAGCTACATCTTTAATGGTTACTGATTTTTTTCTCATTATATTATCGTTTAATTAATCGTTCCGCTAATCATTCATATTAATATCATCTCTACATCTCTTGTCAAGATCTATATGTGAAAATTTAATTGACAGATTTTTACCCTGACAAAGCCAATTTTTCACCAATAATCTGAATAAATTTATTCGTTCTCAATCTTAAGTGTCAACAAAATACTTCAATCACACTAAAATCAACAAAACAATTTTAGTAAAACTCTCTCTGGATCATTAACTTAAAGGATAGGTCAAATTAAGAAAAGTAGAAGAGAATGGCCTGGATTATGTCCTATAATTTCTGTAAAAAGGTTGCTTCTTGACAAAGGGGCCACTGTTCCTCCAAGATAAGGATAGCTCAAAACTCGATGAAGTGCAAGAGGTACTGTTAAATGACAAGGATTTTCTAAAAAGAGCAACTGAAAGCTTCTGTCAAAAGTTTAAAGATGTGTGGATATTGCCAATACAAAAACAAGAGAATTCTGGGAAAGAGTATTTCGCAGTCTTAAAAGAAGAGAGCTTAAGGGAGTAAAACTTGTTGTCTTTTTTGATCATGAGGGACTGCGACAAGCCATAGAAAGGCACTTCCAGCAAGCCGCCTGGCAAAGATATCAGTTCCACTTCCAGCGCAATCTCTTAGATTATGTGAGAAAAAATGGTAGAGAAAAGATCTCTTGTGAGGTAAAGTATTCACGGGTCCTGACAGATACTTTGCCTTAATGAGGGCGAAAGAAGTTATGCAAAAGTATGAAGAAAGCGTCTATCCTAAATTTACCCAGAAACTGGAGGATGCCCTTGCCTGTTTATTTCTGCAGCTCACAGAAAAAAGATAAGGACTACTAACAACCTTGAAAGATTCAATGAAGAGATAAGAAGAACCAGGGTGATAAGGATATTCCCCAATGAAGAGCCTATTTTCATCTTATCTGTGCCCTTTGTATAGAACAAAATGAGGAGTGGCTAACTGGAAGAAGATAACAGAGATGTGAGCCTCTTTATGAAGGAGAAAATGAGATCCTTAAAGTTGAGCCTGAAAAGAAGGTGGCAGCAGTCTAAATTTTCTAAAGAAAGAGCTTTTAAGGTTAAAGGTGCTATTTAAGGCTCATATAGGGAACTTCTTTTAATCTTGAGAGTAGATTTCCTTTAGCTGGGAACTGAAAAGTCCTGTATGAGCCTCGGATTAATCCTTAGAATTAAGAACGAGTAAGGAAATTTGGCTTATTTTCTCCTGATTTTTTGAAAGAGCAGAGTTAGTGAGGAAGTTTATTTAACATTTTCTCTTCAGGTATATCTTCCTTATCTTAGAGGTAATTTACAGAAAATTTTGGACTTGACAGGGAGTATCTTACTTGGTTATTAAGTCAGAGAATACTGTTCGTTTGTGTTTAATTTAAATAATTTAAAAATGATAAAGCTAATAGGTGATTAAAATAGGTTAGTTTCTTTCCTGAGAAACTCTTATAGATGGATTCCATCTACCAGATATCC
>JAGHCO010000076.1 GCA_021160405.1 Candidatus Aerophobota bacterium | reverse complement strand
ACTCTGATTCAGAGATATGAGTTCTTTTGGAAAGATCCTTTAATTCCTTTAGTTGCTCTTTCTCTATACCAACAGTCTTAATTTTCTTCATATGCCTTTTCTTTGGTTTTAATTTAGTATCATATCATATAATATACTAATTTAATAAATTGTCAAGTGCTCGCAATATTTGTAATTGTTCAATTTTTGGTGGATACTGAGTGGCATTACTACCTTTTCCCATGGAGGTGCATTGAACTAAGCGACAAGGACCTCTTTAGCTAACACAGGATAAGTCCACTTCATCCACCTCCTGTTTTTTATCCCATAGGAAAGATGTAGTCTGGAGGAAGTTATTTAGAGAAGATTTGCTCTTAAACCCCCGCATTGACTTGTAACGTATCTTTCCATTTAAACCAATAAGTCTTTCAGTGGTGTTATTGGTTCCATCTATCCCATATTTCCTAAAATGAAGAATGTCATGGTTTCTTTGCCAAAGCCTTAAGGTAAAAAGTCTCATTTGATAGAAAACAGAGGCTTTCTCTCCCCGTTTTGGAAAAGGTGCATCTTTGTAGCGAAGGTGTATCTCTTTTAAGTTTTCTCCCAAATTAGGAGGAAGATCGTCCATAAGTTTGCGTATCCTTTTTAAATCTTTTAAGAGGATGTTTAATTTTTCGTTATTTTCTTTTAAAAGCTTCTTCCTTGTCTCCTTTTCAAGTTTTTTTATCCGGATAGAGGTAGCTTTTTTAAGATGGGTGAGGCAAAGCTGCCTTTTTACCAAAGGGTTGTGCTTTGTTAAAGCTTCCATTTCCTCTGCATCATCGGTTACTACAACCTCTACTCCAAGCTGATTAAATATGGAAGTGAGCTTTCTTTTCAAAGTAAAAGCTTTTCTGTTCTCTATTACTTCAACCTCTATAGTTTTTCCTAAGAGAATATCTGATAAAAGAAGGACAATTTCCTCCTTTCCTTTTACCTTGTATATGGTTGTATCAAGTCCACAAATTTTAATTTTTCCTTGAAGGAATTTTTTTCTCAAAAAATGTGCCTTCTCTCCAGCATCCTGCATATTATTCCACAAAGTCCCCTTAGATAAGGGAGTATCCAGAGCAAAGAAAAAAGACACCAAGCTATCATAGGATAGTCCAAGGATGTATAAGATAACACTCATTGCCTTTAAGGTTTTGGTTTGCTGAGCCTGGGATACTCCTTGTGGGTAATGGCGAAAGGTTCTTTTGCATTTTTTACATCTTAGTCTTTTTACAACAGCCTCATTTATTTTATGATGTTTAATTTTTCTTACATGAGTTTGGTGAACCACAGTTTCCTTTCCTCCACAGTAAGGACAAATAGCCTCTCCTTCAGGTAACGTGCCTGTAGGTGGAAAGCGAAAACGAATTCTCATTTCCTTTGTTTTTTTAAAATTTCAAAATTTACCTCACTTAGCCTTTCTATGATATTTTCCAGACTTCTGTAGTTTTCAACCCACTTTTTAGCTTTTTCTCTTAGATGCTTGGGAAGATAAATAAGATTTGTTTTTCCATTTTTACTCTGAGAAAGATAAGGCAGAGGATGTTTTTCTCCACTTTTGCACTTTTTGCAGGAAGGATAAGTGCAAGGTTTTCTTAAAATAACCACTGATCCTCTTATGATCTCCTTAAATTTTGCCAGCTTTTTACAAAGGTTTTCTCTCTCCTTATATAAGGCGCTTAAAGAGTCAACAGAAAAATTACATCTTATTAATGCAAAAAAGAAGTTAAGTGGGGAATAAATCGAAAGGAGACTTTTGGAGAAGATAGAGATAATTACCCACCAAAAATTGAACAGTTACATTTGATGCGTTTCCTTGACAAAATATTAAAAAAGGATAAAATATTAGATTAGACTAACATTATTATATAAGCCTAAGAAAGGAGATGAAGATGAATACTTTAACAGAAAGTGCTCAGGATTATTTGGAGGCAATTCTGGTTATAAGTCAGGAAAAGAAAGTCGTAAGAGTAAAGGATATTGCCAGATATCTTAAGGTAAAGATGCCTTCAGTAGTAGCTATGATTAGAAATCTTGCAGAGAAAAATCTAGTCAGACATGAGCATTACGGATATGTGGAATTGACGGAAAAGGGGTTGAGAGAGGCAAAGCTTATCTATGAACATCACAAGATGCTCTTTAACTTCTTTCATAATCTTTTGGGAATAGATGCTGCTATAGCTAAAGAAGATGCCTGCAAGATCGAACATCATTTGAATCCTAAAACCCTAGAGCATATCTTAAAATTCATACAATTTGTAGAAACGTGCCCTGAAGGGGAACCTCTCTGGCTCTCCAGTTTTTACTATTTTGTGAAACATGGAACCAGGCCTGAGCATTGTAACATAAGAGAAAAAATAGAAGAGAGAGTAAAAATGAGTTCTTCAACATTGAACAATCTCAAAGTAGGTCAAAAAGGTAGAGTGCTTAAGATCTCTGCTGAATCAGGGATAAAAAGAAGGTTGCTTGATATGGGGATCGTTCCCGGAGTAGAGATAAAAGTGGAAAAGATGGCTCCTTTAGGTGATCCTATGGATATTCTTGTGAAGGGATATCATCTAACTTTACGAAAAGAAGAGGCATCCTGTATCACCGTGGAGGTAATGGAATAATAATGATACCTCTCAGTATGGTAAATCCGGGACAAAAAGTGCAGATAGTTCAGATAAGAGGTGGTAGAGGATTTGTTTCAAAGTTAGCCAATATGGGTTTTTATCCTGGAGTGATAATAGAGGTTGTCTCTAACAGAAATGGTCCTTTAATTATCGCCAGAGATGAGATACGCCTTGGGTTAGGATATGGAATGGCACACAGAATTTTTGTTAGACCTTTAAATTAGAATCTGGAGGAAAAATTATGGGTAAGATGATTAAAATCGCTTTAGCAGGAAATCCCAATTCTGGAAAAACAACTGTATTTAACAGCCTCACCGGTTCCCACCAGCATGTTGGCAACTGGCCGGGAGTAACTGTGGAGAAAAAAGAGGGAAGATTCACCTCCAATGGTTTTAAGGTGAGGGTTGTGGATCTACCGGGAACTTACAGTTTATCTGCCTATTCTCTGGATGAAAGAATAGCCCGAGATTTTCTTCTTAAAGAAAATCCAGATTTAGTAGTAGCAGTTATTGATGCCTCGAATCTGGAAAGAAATCTCTATCTGGTTGCTCAACTTCTTGAGCTGGGAGCAAAAGTGGTGTTAGATCTTAATATGATGGATTTAGTTGAAAAGAGAGGTATAAGAATAGATACAGAGAGACTTTCTCGTATTCTTGGTGTCCCGGTAATAGAGACCGTTGCCCATAGGGAAAAGGGGATAGATAAGATAAGAAAGGTTGTAGTGGAGGAAGCAGAAAAGAGAAAAAAGGTGACTTTTAAAATAGATTACGGACCGGATATAGAAGCAGTAATAGATAGGCTAATTAAATTTTTAAGGGTGAAAAGATTACCTGTGAATTATCCTCTACGCTGGCTTGTGGTAAAACTCCTTGAAGGGGATGCTGAAATTCTACAAAAGATGAAGAGTTTACCTGAAGGGAAAACTATTCTTAATGTGATTGCAGAAAACGCAGCTCAACTGGAAAAACATTTAGGCTATGATCTGGAAACAGCTCTTATAGAAAAAAGATACGGTTACTTAAAGGGACTGGTAGGAGAATGTACCCATAAGCACTATGGTTTGGAGGAAAGATTAAATCTCTCAGATAAAATCGACAAAGTCGTAACAAATAAATTCATAGGGATACCCCTCTTTCTGGGGCTAATGTGGCTTGCCTTTCAGTTAGTCTTCACTCTGGGGGGACCACTTGTCGATTTAATTGATATATTTTTTGGATGGA
Organism: Candidatus Aerophobota bacterium; assembly: GCA_021160405.1. Lineage (GTDB taxonomy): Bacteria > Aerophobota > Aerophobia > Aerophobales > JAGHCO01 > JAGHCO01. Next base: position 923 of record JAGHCO010000076.1, on the reverse strand, counting down.
TTGGACAGGTAGCTTCAGAAGGATTGATTAGTATTGGAGCCCCTCAATGGTTTTCCTCTCTCATCTGCGATGGTATCATTGGTGGAGTGGGGTCGGTTTTGGTCTTTCTGCCAAATATTTTCCTTCTCTTTCTTGCAATAAGCTTACTTGAAGATTCTGGCTATATGGCAAGAGCAGCTTTTGTTATGGATAAACTTATGCACGCCCTGGGTCTGCATGGGAAATCTTTTATTTCCCTGATCTTAGGTTTTGGTTGTAACATTCCAGGAATTATGGCCACCAGAACTTTGGAATCGAAAAAGGATAGAATCCTCACCATCCTGGTTAATCCCCTGATGTCCTGCTCTGCCAGACTCCCCATCTATGTCCTCTTTGCAGGAGCGTTTTTTCCTAAAAATCAGGGTTTAGTTATCTTCTCCCTTTATCTTATGGGAATGGCGCTGGCAATTATTATGGCCAGGGTGTTTAAAAGTATTTTCTTTAAACATGAGGTAGCTCCTCTTATAATGGAACTACCCCCCTATAGATTACCTCAGGTAAAAGGAGTGCTTATCCATATGTGGGAGAGAGGTAGTTTATTCTTAAAAAAAGCAGGAGGGATAATCCTCGCCGGGGTTATCCTAATATGGTTTTTGTCTTCCTTTCCCTTGGGAGTAGAATATGCTTCTCACCAGAGCTTAATTGGAAGGTTAGGTTCTCTATTTGCCCCCATGTTTTCGCCGGCAGGCTTTGGCTTCTGGCAAGCAGCAGTAGCTTTAGGGTTTGGAATCTTAGCCAAAGAAGTAGTGGTGGGAACCCTTGGAACATTATACCATGCAGATGAGGTAGGATTGAGGAGTGTAATTTTGCAGAATTTTACCCCCCTCTCTGCCTATTCTTTTATGGTAATGTCTTTGATATACATTCCCTGTATAGCTTCTATT
>JAGHCO010000064.1 GCA_021160405.1 Candidatus Aerophobota bacterium | reverse complement strand
TCTTTAGGCATATTTAAATAAGGAATAAGCATAACAACAATGGCGGTTATCAAAGCAAATATTCCTACAGCAATCTCTTTATTTTTTCGAATCAAGAAATAAAAAAAGGCGAAGCATAAAGCAACCCATACTATTCTGGAACCAGAGAGAATTATTCCTGAAAGAAAAAGTATATTCTGCCATCCAAAACAACGATATAAGCCAAAATCTAGAATAAAAAAGAGCAGAGCATACAATCCAAAAACATTAGGGTGCCCCATCAGAGAAGGGGTTCGCATAAATCCAAACCGCATATATACGAAATCAGCACTAGCCCCCAATTTCTCTACAGGAAATCCCCCAAAAAAGGCTATCTCCTGTAAAATTGCAATAATACAAAGAAAAAGAGCTAACCTATGTAACACCTTATACAAACAGACTATTTCTTTTTTAGGGATTACAAATAAACAAAATATAGGAATAACAAGGAGATTCTTTATATAGTTAAAAATGGCTCCACCACTTATAATAAGAGGATTTCCATTCCATAACGCTGAAATGACTCCGGTAATGACGAGAAAAAGTAAAGAGAATAAAATTATAGCTGCCCCCTTTTTAATTCCTCCGTAGTAAGACAAGCTAAATGAGAATAAAATAAAGGCCATCACGATAAGGAATTCATCAACCCATAGAAATTGATAAGGTAATTTTAGCCATTTTCGTGTCAGGGATTGAAAGGGGAGGAAAACTAAAAGGAAAACAATTATTCCCCAGCCTAATTTTCCCAGAAGAGCAGGAAAAAGACGACTTTTTACACTAAGTGTCTTGGGATTAGTATACATCTTCGTTTCTAATGTAAAGTTGTCTCTTTTTTAGCAACTTTGAAACTTCCCTAATAACCATATCTACTGTTATAAGATTCATACATTCCAAGGTTCCTTTGGGACATTCGGCTTCTTCGCATCCCAGACAATCAAGATTTGCTTGAAGGCAAATATGTTTCTCTTTCCCCCACACAGGTCCCCAGATAATAGGTGAACTCGCACCCCATAACGAAACAGTTGGGGTGCCTACTATATAGGCGATTTGCAAGGGGCCTGTACTATGGCCGATAAATAAAACAGCACGGGAGATAAGATATGCGAGTTGCTTTATATTAGTCTTACCACTCATATTAACAATGTAGTGCCTCTTTACAATACTCTCCAACGAAGATACTAACCCTTTTTCTTGCTTTCCACCAATGCATACAATCTTCGCAGAATATTTCCCCACAAGGTAATTGACTACCTCTGCAAATCTTTCAATAGGCCATCTGCGTGAAGGTCTATTTGAGCCTACATGTAAAACTATAAATCGATCAGACTTGTCTATTCCATATTCACTAAGCATCTGTAATACGTTCCTTTTATCATCTTCTGAAATATTTATTTTCGGTTTTGTGTATTTCGGAGAAAGTCCAAGCCCTTCTACTATCCGAAGATTTAATTCTGTATGTGTAGTATCTTTTGAGAATGGTATTTTTCTATTGAATAGAAAACTTAACTTAGGATTTGTAAAGCCAACTCTTATCGGAATTGAGGAGAGAAAAAATAATAAAGCTACTAAAGAACTTGAATCACTTGATGCGATGGCGATATCAAACCGTTCTATTTTGATGGCTTTAAACCATGACAAAAAGCTATGAAAAGTCTTTACCCTATCAGCAGCCACCCACACTTCATCTATCAGTTTACTTCCTTCAATAAGTTCTTTTCCTATCTCTGTCGTCAAAAAGACCAAATGGGATCTAGGCCAACTCTCTCGTATGGTCTTTATTGTAGGTAAAAAAGCCACTGTATCTCCAAGTCTATTGAGCTTGACAATTAAGACTTTCTTGGGAGCATTAAATATGTTCATTTTTTTCCAGTTTCCAGCCTACTCCAAGTATACTTCCCTCAAAGATTGGCTTAGCTTCCCAGATTGAGCGTCCTGTCCCGCGCTCAATCATGAAGCAAAACCTTAAAATAGTTTTTAAAAACTTCCACAATATAGTTCTGATTCCACTTCTAAAATCATAGGTAACTGGTCCCTGTCCATATACTTCTACATTTGAAAATCTGCATACCCTTAAGAGCTGCGAAAGGCTGCGAGGCGTAAACACTAATTCATGAGTAAAATCACCAAAACTAATCCATAACCCTCCCAATGAGACTGCATTAGGAGTAGTCACTAAAACCTTCCCTCCCGGTTTTAAAGCCCTATAAATCAAATCTAAACTTTTGACAGCCTCGTCTTTCTTAAGATGTTCTATGAGTTGAAAAGCAATAATCAAATCAAAATAATCCTTATATTTTTCTAAATATTCAAACAAATCTGCCTGCTCAATATTCTTTACTCCCATCTTACGAGCTATTTTTAATTGTTCAGCTCCCAAATCAATCCCTTGTGCTTTGTAGTATCCTTGATTTTGAAGAAAATGAAGAAGATGGCCTGCTCCGCAGGCAATATCAAGAATAGAGGCAGACTTACCATCGGGTAGAAAGCGAGAAATATGTTTTCGGAAACCCCTTGCTACTATATCAAAACTTTTTGGAGAGATTTTTTCGACATATTCTACCTGATTTGTTATGTATCTTTTAAAAAATCTTTTCCTATAATCAGTTTTTTCCATAAATCCTCCTTAAATTTTGTGAAAAAGAGGCAAATAACAAGATGGCAATTATCAAGAAAGTAATACTGGTTGACAGAGCAATCCCTGCAACGCCAATGAATTGCATTAGGACATAATTCAAAACTACATTGAGGAAACAATTAAAAATAGCAAGTTTCATAAGGAAACTCGTATTCTTTAAAACCAAATGGCCTCTAGTAAACATAGAACCAACGGTATAGGGTATTAGCCCAAAAAGATAGCATATAAACGTCCAGTGCAATATATGAAGATATTTAGGGTCAAATTTTCCGTGACCAAAAGCTAATCGGACGAGAGATTGGCTTAAAAGAACCAAAACTAAAAATATTATTGAACTTGTTCTCAAGACTAATTTTGCTGTGTTCCTCACTTTTTGCAATAACCAGCTTTTTTCTTCCTTTTGATAATAATCCTTACTCCAGTGAGAAAGAACTACGGGAAAAAGCCCTGCACACATAAAACTTACCGGTATCATATAAAGTCTATCTGCGTAATGTAACACAGAAACACTCCCTTCCCCAAGCCAGGAAGCCATAGTCTTATCCACAAAAGGATTTAAGCCTACAGTTATCATCCCAATTGTCTGATAG
>JAGHCO010000088.1 GCA_021160405.1 Candidatus Aerophobota bacterium | reverse complement strand
TTATTATAGAAAAATATTAGAAATGTCAACCTCTATCTCGTTGATTTTCTTGACCATTGAGTTATTAATGGTATATAATAAAAATAATTAAATAAGGGGGGAAGATGCTTTTCATAGGGATTGATTTAGGAACAGGCGGAGTGAGAACCGTAGTGTGTGATGAAATGTTAGAGAAAGTACCCTCCAGAAAAAGAGCTCTTCTATCCAAAGGCAAATTAGAAAAAAAGAATATCCTGTTGAGCAGTTAGATGGGATAAGGGTTGAGTTTAAAGAGGGATGGGCCTTAATGAGGGCATCAGTTACTGAACCTTTACTTACCTTTCGTTTTGAAGCTAAGGAGAAAAAGGACCTACAGAGGATAGTGGATAGATTTATTTCCTATCTGCCAGATGAGATTAAAGAAAAAATTAGACAAAAAAAATAAATATGGTAGAATAAACAGAAATTTATAATAAGATTAACTATTGTTAACTTCGGAGGTAAAAATGATTCGTACTGAGAACTTAACCAAAGAATATGATGGGTTCAAAGCAGTAGATAATTTAAATCTTCAGGTAGAAAGAGGAGAAATTTATGGATTCTTAGGTCCTAATGGTGCAGGAAAAACTACCACAATTTTAATGCTTTTAGGGATTTTAAAACCTACCCAGGGGAAAGTTTACCTTATGGGGGAAGAACTTAAGGAAAACCCCCTTAAAATTAAGAAAAGAATTGGGGTTGTCTCTGAGAAACAGTACCTGTATAAAGAAATGTCTGCTGAGGAGTATTTAAATTTCTTTGCCGATCTTTATGGGGTAAGAAATAAGGGAAAAAGGATAGATGAGCTTTTAAGCGCAGTAAATCTTTCAGAGGTAAGGAGAAGAAAACTTGGAGCTTTTTCCAGAGGAATGCAGCAAAAACTTGGTTTTGCAAGGGCTCTTCTGCATGACCCTGAAATTCTTCTTTTGGATGAACCTGTTTCTGGACTGGATCCAGTGGGAATAAAACAGGTAAGGGACCTCATTAAAGAAGAAAACAGGAGAGGGAGAACTATTTTTATATCTTCCCACCTTCTCTCTGAAGTGGAAAAACTATGTGGTAAGGTGGGAATCATTAATGAAGGCAAGCTTTTAGCTGAGGATACTATGGATAACTTAAAGACAAGGTTAAGTGATTTTGTAGAATTAGAGGTAGAGGTATCTGAGGTAAAAAAGGAAATTATAGATGTTCTTTCCTCTTTCCCCTTTGTTAAGGAACTTAGCACAAAGGAAAATCTTTTAACATTAAGAGTAGCTTCAGATAAAGATTACAGGGCTAAGATTTCTCAGGCAATTTCTCAGCAAAAAGGAATTGTTTTGGGGATAAAAAAAAGAGAAATGAGTCTGGAAGATGCCTTCATAACCATTACTCAAAAGAACGTTTCTTTACTCACGATACCTGGGAAGGAGGTAGAAAAATGAGAAAGTTTATACCTTATACAGTAATAGCAATTGTAATAGTAGTTATCGTAGCTTTATTTGTAGGACTAAGAGGAGGAAGCTATGGGACCATCCAGGGTAAGGCCCCGGATGAGCTCTCTGGAGATCCTGTAAGAGGGTTAAGAATAGTAGTTGATGGAAGATCCACTATTATGTACCGTAGCACTACTTACAAGCTAACTAAGATTCCTCCGGGGAAATACACTCTCAAGGCTGTCGCTCCCAATTATTATGATTTTAGTAAAGAGGTTAAAATTCATAGGGGGAAGAATTTATTAAATTTTGCTATGAGGGGAAAGGAAATCCCAGATTTATCAGGAATAATTGTGTTTACTGACTCAAAGGAAGAGGGGATTCAGATAGAGGTAAGGTTTACCGATAGCAAAGGGGTGGGAATAACTGATTTTCCCTGTCTCCCTATAAAAATAGAGGGAACCCTGTGGAAAAGAATAGGGGAGGAGGAAAATTACGTAAAGGGGGAGAAAATTTTTGAGGGACCCATTAAGCATTTTTGGGATTCCAATGCTTATTTAGCTAAAAATAAGGGAATAATCCCCTGGGATAAGATAAAGGTAAAGCCAAAAAAAGATGAATATGGGATTCTTGATGTAAGAGTTCATCTTAAACAGGGAGATTTTAAAGACACAGTTGATGATGTAAAACTCTTTAAGGAGGAAGGATAAATGGCTAAAGGAAGTTTCTCTCTTACTGTTCATAGTATTAAAGTATTAATTAAAAGGGAACTTGTTTCCAGTTTGCAGGGATGGGGTTTTTATGGAGCTATATTTGTCTCACTTATTGTTTGTTCATTTCTACTGAAGAATTTTATGGGAGGAATCAGGGAGGAAAACATTCTTATATCTTCCTACCCCTTAAATTTCCCTCTGTTTGTCTCAGTGATTATCATCTCCTTTTATCTGGTGGTTATCTCAGCTATATCTATCTCTCGGGAAAGAGAACAGGGAACCTTAGAAATTCTCTTTTATGGTCCGGTTAGTTCCTTTTCCTTTACTATAGGAAAATACTTTAAGGACATTTTCCTCTATTTAATTACTCTTATCTTTTTTGCTGCTTATTTTTTTGGGGTTTCTGCATTAACTAACCTTGGTTTTACCTATAGCTTAGTTAAATCTCTTGGATTATCTATCTTTTGGGTTTCCTGTGTAATTAGCTTTGGTCTTTTTATATCCTCCCTAACAGGTAGAGTGAGAAGCTCAATTATATGGCTGGTGGCTATTTTGTTAGCTTTTTTAGCTATTCAGTTTGCCCACAGTGCCTTCTTAAGTTTCCCCAAGGAAGCTCTATCCACTCCCCTTCTCTATCTAAGAAGAACTTTATACTACCTTTCTAAGGGGATAAGTTGGGTCTCTCCTTTTTCTTACATATCAAGAGGGATGGAATCTATTCAAATAGAGAGTATGAAACTTTACCTTTTAAATATAGGTTACTGTATTGTTTATTCGGTTATCTTTTTAACTCTTTCTGTATATATTTTAAAATTAAAGGGGGTAAGAGGATGAGAAAAACTATTCTTTTTACAGGGTTAGCTTCCATATTAATTTTTATTTTAACAAGTTTGATAGGTTTTGCTCAGCAAAAACCTTCTTTTGCACCTACCCTAAGAGAGGAGCTGGTCTATGGATTTAATGTGTTTGATGGTAAGAGCTACAGTGGAGGATTTGTCCCTGAAACTGAGAACACCATTTATCTTATTGCTGATCATGATAATACCCTCTCAGCTAAGAAAACCCTGGTTTACTTTTGGCCAATTACTGCTAAGTATATGGCTGGGTTTAAAACTTTAAATGAGGAAGTAGAAGGAACCCTGGAGGTGCTAAAAGAAGGTAAGATTATTAAAAAGTTAACCAAAAAGGATAATGTTTTGTCTTATCCTGAAGGTTACTTTGGAGAAAAATCTTTATTTTACAAAGAGAAGGAAGCTCTTAAAGAATACGACAAGTATAAAAAAGCTATGAACAAATATTATGATGAGCTAAAGAAATACTACGATGCCCGAATAGAATACAGAAAGAAGTTAGATAAGTTTTTTAAAGAAGTTAAAAAGAGAAGAGAAGCTGGAGAGGTGGGTCCTTTAAACATTGAAATACCTAAGGAGCCAAAGCCACCAAAAGGGCCTTCCTTTTATGTAACCCAGCCCAAGAAAGATTTTATTTTAAACTTACCCTTAGGGAAATATCAGATAAGATTAAGAGCTAAGGATGGAACTATAGTTGAGGGTAGTGAGAAAAATGTGGTGGTTTTTACCTCTCGGAGGAGGGGTGGTATAGGCTATGAGATAATCCCGGGTAACAGATGGACAAAGAGAGAATCCTGTAATGATCCGGCTATGATAATTTATGCGGCAGGGAAAAATATCCTTTACTTTCGTCCTTACGCTCAGGATGAGTATAATGAACTTTATCACAATAAACTAATAGACCCTCAAAATGAGGGGAGAGAGGAAAAATGGATATGGGTTCACACTTCTCCCATTAAGAACGTTTTTCTCCTTTTCTTTGGTCAAGGCAAGCTGTTAAAAAAAATAGACAAAAAGCCTTATTATGTAAAACAAATTCCTGGTCCAGAATTGGGATACAACATCTTAGAGTATAACGAAAAAGATTTCCCCTATCAAAAACCAACATTTGAGGGCTATCAGTTAGATCTTTCTCCTAATCTTAAAAAGACAGGCTATCAGATTTACCTGCAAAAAAAGAGTGAAAACACACCACTTGCAAAAAGTGAAAGAGGAATAAGGCTTTTGCGGAAGAAAAACTCCCAATTTTTATACTACCTTTCCCTTTTGCCCTTAGTTGTTGGAGCAATTGTCTTTATTCAAAGAAGAAGAGGGGTCGTGTCTTAACATTCAAAAAGAAGAGGGGTCGTGTCTTAACATTTGACATTTCGTAAAGTCAATATAGTGCAGAGGAAATGTTAAGACCTGACCCCTGTTAACTTAAACTAATTGGTTCCTTTGCCCTTAATGCTTTCTCTACAAGTTTTATAGCACAGTACTTTCCGCACATAGTGCACACATCAGAAATTTTAGGTTCGCTCTCCTCCCTCATCTTTTTAGCAAACTTTGGATCAATGGAAAGCTCAATTTGCCTTTTCCAATTTCTCCTTTTCCTCATTTCAGCCATTTGTTTATCCCAATCTGCCGCTCCCCTTAGTCCTTTACTAATATCTCCTACATGGGCAGCAATTCTGGTAGCTATTACTCCCTGTTTAACATCCTCAACAGTTGGGAGTCTTAAATGCTCTCCCGGAGTAACATAACACAGAAAATCTGCTCCAACACTTGCCGCATAAGCTCCTCCTATAGCTGATGTTATGTGGTCATATCCGGGAGCAATATCGGTAACCACAGGACCTAAAACATAAAAGGGAGCATTGTGGCATAACTTTTTCTCCAATAAGATATTTGCCTCTATTTCAGAAAAAGGTATATGACCGGGTCCTTCTATCATTACTTGAACATCTTCATCAAAGGCTCTTTTAGCTAACTCTCCTAAAATAATTAGCTCCTGAAACTGAGCTCTATCGGTAGAATCAGCTAAACAGCCTGGTCTTAATCCATCTCCTAAGCTTAAGGTTAAATCGTATCTCTTGGCTATTTCAAGTAGACGATCGTAATCTTCATAGAGAGGATTTTCCTTCCCATTAGCTATCATCCAAGTAGCAAGGAAGGCCCCTCCTCTTGATACTATATCAATCATCCTTCCCTGTATTCTAAGACGCTCTAAAGCAACTTGATTTAACCCACAGTGAACAGTGATAAAGTCAACTCCATCTTTAGCTTGACGCTCAATTACCTCAAAAATTTTATCTTCTTTCATTTCAACTAAACTTCCCTCATCTGCTATAGATTCAACAGCGGCCTGATAAATGGGGACTATTCCTACAGGAATATGGCTATTTTTTAGAATAGAGCGACGGGTTTTATCTAAGTTTCCTCCTGTGCTTAAATCCATTACAGTATCTGTTCCAGCTTCCTCAGCTATCTTTAATTTCTCAAGTTCAAGGCCAATATCAGCTAAATCAGGTGAAGTGCCAATATTTGTATTTACCTTAGTTTTTACACCCTTACCAATAGCTTTGGGAAAGAAAAGATCATGGACCAAATTTTTAGGAAGAACTACCTCTCCTCTGGCTATCCTTTCTCCTAAAATCTCCTCTGGTATACCTTCCTGTTGAGCTACCTTTCTCATCTCAGGGGTAATTCTTCCCTTTTTAGCTTCACTTAATTGAGTCATTATTTTCTCCTTAAGATTCTTTTAATTATTAAAACTTTAATTCATTATAATAAAAATGCCCTTACTGTCAATTATCTCGTTTATTTCGTGCGCCGCTGAGTCATTAGCGTATAGCGCTAATAGATACTCGCTTTATTTATCTGCTAACCACTATTCGCTTTTCCTTTTTAGCCTTTTGCCTCTTAGAGAGCTCTCAGTAAATGTTCCCAACGATAACTTTGCAGTTTCCAATTTACCAAGAGATGCCATTGTGGAAGTTCCTGCACAGGTAGATGCTGGGATGTTCATCCTTTTCTTGACAGGTGAGCTGGATTTATTATACTTTAACAAAATTTGAAAAGTTTTACAAGGAGGTAATAATGCGTGTAGGTATTTTAACTGGTGGAGGAGATTGTCCGGGACTTAACGCCGTAATTAGAGCAATCACTGTTCAAGGAAAAAGGGAAGGTTGGCAGATAATTGGGTTTAAAAATGGATGGGCAGGAGTTCTTGAAAATAAATGGGAGGAGCTTACGGAAGATAAGGTAGAGGATATTCATCGGGAAGGAGGGACAATTCTGTATACCTCTCGCACTAACCCCTTTAAAGAAGAAAATGGGTTGCAGAGGATAAAGGATACCTTAAAGGAAACTAAGGTAGATGCTCTGGTAGCTATTGGAGGAGATGATACCTTAGGAGTAGCTAATAAACTTTATCAGGAAGGAATAAAAATAGTGGGTGTCCCAAAGACTATAGATAACGACCTTTCTGCAACTGATTATACCTTCGGTTTTGATTCTGCAGTTAATGTTGCCATAGAAGCAATGGATAGACTTCATACTACAGCGAAATCTCATAATCGAGTTATTGTGGTAGAGGTGATGGGGCGTCATGCTGGGTGGATAACTTTAGAAGCTGGAATAGGAGGAGGTGCCCATATTATACTAATTCCCGAAGTTCCCTTTGATATAGAAGAGGTTTGCCAGATCTTAATTAAGCGAAAAGATGAGGGAAAATCCTACAGTATAGTTGCTGTGGCTGAAGGAGCCAAAGCGGCTAAGGGAAGCAAATTCCTCACTCGTGAGGTAACTAGAGAGGAAAAGACAGACGCCTTTGGGAATATTCTCTTGGGAGGGATTGCAAAAGTTCTGGAAAAAGAAATTGCAAAAAGAACAGGGTTTGAGACAAGATCAATGATTTTAGGGCATATTCAAAGGGGCGGAAGGCCATCTGCTTTTGATAGATTTTTAGCTACCAGGTTTGGACTTAAGGCGGGGGAGCTGGTGAAAGAGGAAAAATTTGGTCAGATGGCTTCTCTTAGAGGAACAGATATTATCTCTGTTCCTTTAAAAGAAGCGGTGGGGAAAAGAAAAGAGGTTCCTTTAAAGCTTTACCAAGAAATAGTAAAACCTTTCTGGGGAAGATAAAAACTATTTAGCTACAGATTTGCGCAGAAAAAAGTTGGGGTCAGGTCTCAACATTTGACATTGGTAAAATCTAAGATATATTCGCTAAGCACTTAAGAGTACGCCGCCGAGGCAGTAAAGTTAAGGAAGACAAAAAGGCTTTGAGGATGAAAGATACTTATAAGCCAATGTCAAATGTTGAGACCTGGCCCCTTTGACTACTTATCCAGACACACTTATCTGTGAAAAATAAAAAGGAGGTGTTTTAGTTGAGCCTACAAAACGGGAAGTTTTACCTATTCCAACTACCCTGTTAAGTAAATCGTAAGAGTTACCACTAACCATTATATCCTTTACCCTCCCCACTATTTTCCCATTCTCTATCTTGTAGCCAAGGTCTAAATTCACTGAGAACTCTCCCATTAAAACATTACCCTGCCCACTCCCTATTGTTTGGTCTACAATTATACCTTCCTTAATATCTGCTATCATATCCTCCAAGCTCATCTTCCCCTCATCAACTAAAAAATTAGTGGTTGAGGGCGAAGGCAAACTATCGTATCCTCTCGACCCATTAGCTGTGCTTTTAGCTTTCAAAATTGCCGCTGTTTGTAGATCATAGATAAAATTTTTTAACACCCCTTCTCTAACTATAGGAGTGGAATGAGAGGGAATTCCCTCTGCGTCTATAGGGGAGGAAGAGATGCCATAGGGAAGGGTAGCATCGTCGGTAATATTAATAGAGGAAGAAACTATGGGTTTTCCTATTTTAGAGAGCAGGGGAGATACTTTTTTTTGCACCATCTTACCATTAATCCCTCTTTTAAGGGCCTGGAAAATGATGGGCATTGCCTTAGAGGTGAAGATAACAGGATAGGTGCCTGGGGAAATTTTAGCTAACTTTTTAGAAAGCTGCGCTTGTTGGATAATTTTTTCAGCCAGAGAATCAGAATAGGGATGGTACTGACAATTTGCCTCTCCTTCCTCTATCTCCAAAAAATTTTTCTCCTTAGCTAAAAAAGCATAGATAGAAAAAGCATAAAAACTTTTCCTGTAAGAGTATTTAAGCCCCTGAGAGTTTAAAATTGCAACCTCGCTAACTCCCTTTTCTACTTCTACCTCGCACTCAAAATAAGGTGCTTCTTTTAGGATTAACTCAATAGATTTCTCTCCTTCCTCAATCATATCTTCTATCTTTAAAAGGGGAACTTGAGAGTCAAAGCAATTAACAGGATTTATCTTATTAGGGGAGGGAAATTGGAATAGAGCTTTTTGACCAAATTGAGCCGAGACAAAAGCTGATTTTACTAAAGAGGTAAAATCATTTAAGTTAGTAGTGCTGGAAAAGCCAATTTTCCCATCCTTTATTATCCTCAAGCCCGTACCCTCTTGAAAAGAAGTATCTATAGATTTTAATCGGTTAGATTGAAAGTTAACTGTAGTTATCTCACCCCTCTCCCGATAAACTTCTGCCCCCTTCGCCCCTTTGAAAAGTGCTTCATTTAGAATTTTCTCCATTTATTTTCCTCCCACCACCAGATCCCTTATTCTAATATGGGGACCTCCCGTGGAAACAGGAAGGGGAAATTGCCCTCCCTTACCACACCCTCCCGGGCCTGTAAAGAGAACTAAATCATTTCCTACAGCGTCAATATTCTTTAAAGTGGTAAAAATATTACCTGTTAAGTTAAAATCTCTTATTAGCTTTGTTAGTTTCCCGTTTTCTATAAGATATCCCTCCTCAGGAGCAAAGGTGAACATCTCTAAGTTAGTCTGTCCACCTCTAAAACCCTTAGCATATATTCCCCTTTTTACCTGTGATATCATCTCTTCTTTGCTCATATTCTTAGGTTCAATATAGGTATTACTCATTCTCACTATAGGAGGATACTCATAACTTATAGCCCGAGCATTTCCTGTAGGTTCCTCTCCCATTTTAGCTGCTGTTTCTCGAGAATGAAGTCTACCTACCAATCTACCTTCTCTAATTAGATAAGTTTTTCTTGAGGCTACTCCTTCATCATCATAAAGATAAAAACCACCCTCACCTGGTATAGGAGGCTCATCTACAATATTAAGGTTCTGATTGCCAAAGACTCTGCCCAACCTCATTATCTTAAGTAATCGCTCATTCTCATAGAGAAAATCAGCTTCAGATAAGTGGCCAAAGGCCTCATGAGCAAAGACACCACTTAATTTTGGATCTATAACTACTGTGTATTTTCCTTTTTCAGTTGGCTTAGCATTAAGCAAATTTGAGGCTCTTCGAACAGTTTCCTCTGCCTTTTCTTCTTGATTCTCCACCAGCTCGTATCCCCCTACTCCTCCCACTCCCTCATGGGTTGACTGAATGTTATTTCCCCTTCTGGCAATAGCTGCCATTCCAAGGACTGTCCAAAATCTCTCCTGTTGAATGTAAGTTCCCTCTGAATTAGCAAAATATTTGATAGTATGCACATCTGCGTATCTTAAATCGGAGGTTTGAATCTCTTTTGCAGAGAGAAGAATCTTGTTATAGCGGGTACACAACTTATACTTTTCTTCTAAGGAAATTTGGCGAGGATCTTTTTTTGGAGTTGTAGGGATAATTTTTATCTGGGAAGGAACTGGAACAAGATTAATTGAGTTTGTCTTAGCTAAGCGAGCCTGTTTAACGGCAAAATTAAGGTAGGAGGATAATTTATCCAAATTGTTAAAGGAGACAAAACTCCATCCTCCTTTTTCTTTAGCTCTAATCCCTCCTCCTTTCTCTGTAGATTCACCTATGGATTCCAGCTCTTTTCCCACATAGTGAATATAAACTGAGGTTATATCCTCGTATCTAATCTCCACATACTCACTTTTAATTTTTTTCAGGCAAGAGAATAGATAAGATTTCATTAGGAAGCCTTTTCCATAATTTCATCAGCTATATCAAAGTTAGCAGAAACTTTCTGCACATCATCCAAATTCTCCAGAGCATCCATTAATCGTAGCATTTGGAAAGCATCTTTTTCTTCAAGAGGAACTGTAGTTTGAGGAATCATTGTTAATTCCAGAAGCTCCGGGGTTAAATCTGCTGCTTTAATTTTCTCTTCTGCCTGGTTAAATCTATCAGTTTCAAAAATAACCTCTATAGTATCTCCCTCATCTTTTATATCTTCAGCTCCTATCTCCACTGCTAATTCAATTGTTTTATCCTCATCTACCTTTTTTTTATCAAAAACAGCTAAGCCTTTTCGTTCAAACAGCCAGCTTACGCACCCTGCTTCTCCCAGATGCCCCCCATGACTGCTTAGTATATGTCTGATCTCTGAGATAGCTCTTTTTTTGTTATCTGTAACTGCCTCAATAAGTAAAGCTACTCCTCCAGGACCGTATCCCTCACAGGTGATCTCCTCATAACTTACTCCAGGAAGCTCTCCTGTTCCTCTTTGAATAGCTTTTTTAATATTTTCCTTGGGCATACCAGCCTGTTGAGCCATTTCCACAATCATCCGCAAACCAGCATTGGTCTCTATATCCCCCCCTCTTCTTGCCTCTACAGCCAACTTTCGAGTAAGTTTGCTAAATATCTTTCCCCTCTCGGCGTCTTTCTTAGCTTTTTTGTGTTTTATGCTACTCCACTTAGAATGTCCAGACATAAAATCACCCCCTTCCTTTTAGTTACAATATAACAAAAAGGGGGAAGCTGTCAATACTCACTGGTTTGCATTGAATCTCTCCACACAGTTTCTTCCTTTTTGTTTTGCTTTATACAAAGCAGAATCTGCCTTACTTAATAGATCTTGAGGATTATTTGCATCCTGAGGATAAGTAGCTACTCCAATGCTTACAGTGAGATGAAATTTTTCCCTAAAGGAAATCTTACTCACTTTACTCCTTATTCTTTCTGCTATCTGGTAGGCTGCTTCACCATCGGTCTGAGGCAAAAGAACTGCCAATTCATCCCCTCCGTAACGAAAGGGAAGATCTACCTTCCTTACACAACTTCTTATAACTTGGCTAATCTTTTTCAAAGCCTCATCTCCAACTAAATGTCCATAAGAATCATTGATTGACTTAAGCCAATCAACATCTATGAAGATGAGAGATAAGGAATAATTATTTCGGGAAGACCTTGCTACCTCTTCTTTTAAACGTTCATAAAAATAATTTTGATTGTAAAGACCGGTTAGCTTCTCAGTAATAGCACTTTGATAGATTTGCTCTAAGCGAACTCTATTTATTATAGCCAGGGTTGAGAGTGAGGCAAACATTTGGGCAGTTTTTACTTCTAATTCGGAAAACTCTCTTTTTTCTCGAGTATAAACAGAGAAAACTCCTAAAATTTTATCCTTTGTCTTCAAGGGAACAGTTAATAGAGAGGTAAATTTGCTGGTTTCTTCTCCATTCCAAGGATAAGAAGGCTCACGGGAAATATTTAAACATTGAATGGGCTTCTTCTCTAAGAAGACTTTTCCGGCAATACTTTCCTCATTTATAGGTAAAATCTTAGTGGATAGTGGTCTATAAGTTCCAGAGGTAGCTTTTAATGTGAGTGAGTTTTTATCTTCATCGGCAAGTCTTAAGGTTCCTGCATCTGCCTGAAGAAAATTAACTCCTGATTTAACTATATTATGCAGTAGTTCAGGAAGGGGCCGTTCAGATAAAATTTCCTCGTTAATCTGTAAAAGAGTGTGCAATTTTTGGGATTCTTGAATAATTGTTTTAAATTTGCGGCGTGTTGTTTTCACACTTACAGGGAAATCTGTTATTTTTTTAAAAAATTCTTTCATTTTATTCCCCTTCATTTAGAATTTTATATTCAATTTCTAATTTGTCCAGAGGAAATTTTACCTTAATTAAACCAAGCTTCTCCAAATTGCGAGCGGCTGTCTTTAGCTTTTCTCTGTGAAGGTAAAAACCTAAGTAATAGTCAAGCTCTTTGTAGGTTAATCTTCCCTCCCCATTTGAGGTATCGGCAAATACTACCAAGAGAAAATACAATCGAATTTCTTCTAAAGATAAATTCTTCCATGCTTTATTTTTAGCTAACGCCCACAGTAATTTCCGCTTGTCTATACTCACGTGTCCCCTCTATCTATATGATAGGATAAATAATTATTATTGTCAAGAGAATATATGATAATTAAATCCTCTTAAATGATTGACAATTTAAGCAAATAATTTAGTATAATAGCAAATGTGAGGTAAGAATGAGCGTAGGAGAAAGACTAAAAACTTTAAGGAAAAAATTAGGGTTAACTCAAAAAGAATTTGCTAAAAAGGTATCGGGGAAAGTTGATTACACCTATATTGGAAAAATAGAAAGGGGGAAGCAGTACCCTTCTCTTAAAATGCTGGAAAGGATAGGGAAATCCTTTGACGTTCCTTTAAGTTATTTTTTCCAAGATGAGGGTATTTTAAAATCCCTAAATCTTCTCCCTGCTGAGATAAAGAAACTGCTTAAAGATAAGAAAAGACAGGCTCTTTTAAAAGTATCTAAAGGATTGGGTGAGCGGGATCTTTTCTTAGTAACGCAGATAATTAATATTCTTAGCCAAAGTAAGCCTTCACTGGCTTTGCAGATATCGGAGAAAAAAGGTGAGTATGAGACAATAAGTGAAGAGAAAACAAAGATTCTAATTGATAAGATAGAGAAAATCTTAGCTACCTCTCCTCCCAGTTTATCTTTAAAAGAGCCCTGGGTAAGAGAAGCCTTAGAAATAGCCCTAAATACCCTTAAGCAACTTTAACTCTATAAAAAAGGCAGGAGTATACACTCCTGCCTTTTAACTTTATTCTCTCCCTGCAATTAGTATCTATTAATAACCTGGAGGTGGATATCCTCCTGGAGGTGGAGCTGGTGTCTTTTCTTTTTCAGGAATTTCTGCAACCAAAGCATCCGTAGTCAAGATTAAACAAGCTATACTGGAAGCATTTTCTATAGTTGTTCTTACTACCTTAGCCGGATCTATAACTCCCTTTTCCACTAAATCCTCATATTTTAGCGTTTCTGCATTAAATCCTTCTGCTCCCTTTCTTCTCAATAATACTTCCTCAGCTACTACTCCACCCTCCAGTCCAGCATTATCAGCTATTTTCCTAATAGGCTCCTTAAGAGCGTCTTTGATTATACGGATTCCAATTTGTTCATCCTCAGTTTCCCCTTTTAGCTTCTCCAGTGCCGGAATAGCTCTAAGCAGTGTTACCCCTCCCCCAGGGACTATTCCTTCCTCTACAGCAGCTTTGGTAGCTGCTACCGCATCCTCTACTCGAGCCTTCCTTGTTTTCATCTCAGCCTCAGTTGCCGCTCCTACATTGATAACTGCTACACCACCGGCAAGCTTAGCTAATCTTTCCTCAAGTTTTTCCCTATCGTAATCAGAGTCAGTCTCATCTCTCTGAAGTTTTATTTGAGCTATTCTACCTTCGATTTTTTTCTTATCCCCTTGACCTTCAATTATAGTGGTATTTTCGTTATCTATCCTTACTCTTTTTGCTCTTCCCAGCATACCCAGATCTACCTTTTCCAGTTTCAGACCAAGATCTTCAGAAACTACCTGCCCTCCAGTGAGAATAGCAATGTCCTCTAACATAGCTTTTCTTCTATCTCCAAAGCCAGGGGCCTTAACTGCAGCACATTTCAAAGTCCCCCTTATCTTATTCACCACTAAAGTAGCCAAAGCTTCTCCTTCAACATCTTCGGCAATCAAAAGGAAGGATTTACCTGTATTGGCTACTTTCTCTAAGAGAGGAAGCAGATCCTTCATATTACTTACTTTCTTATCGTGAATAAGAAGGTAAACATCTTCAAGGACTACCTCCATCTTATCAGCATTGGTGATAAAATAAGGAGATATATAACCTCTGTCAAACTGCATTCCTTCTACTAACTCCAAAGAAGTTTTAGCTGTTTTCCCCTCTTCTATAGTAATTACCCCATTCTCTCCCACTTTTTCCATAGCATCAGCTATTAGATCACCTACACTTTTATCATTTGAGGCAGCTACAGTACCCACCTGAGAAATAGATTTTTTCTCTTTAACAGGTTTACTTATCTTTTTTATCTCCTCTACAACTGTGGCAACTGCTTTTTCCATTCCCTTTCTCAAATGAGTAGGATTAACTCCAGCTACTACATTTTTTAAACCTTCATGAATAATAAATTGGGTTAAAAGGGTAGCTGTTGTAGTTCCATCCCCAGCTACATCCTTTGTCTTTTCAGCTACTTCTTTTATCAGTTGAGCTCCCATGTTCTCATAGGGATCCTCCAACTCTATTTCTTTGGCTACAGTAACCCCATCATCAGTAACAGTAGGAGCACCAAAACTCTTAGCTAAAGCTACATTTTGTCCCTTTGGACCTAAAGTAACAGTTACTGCATCGGCTAACTTATCTACACCTTTTATCAAAGCC
>JAGHCO010000153.1 GCA_021160405.1 Candidatus Aerophobota bacterium | reverse complement strand
GTCTCCTATGGAGTTGGTAACTTAATAAAGAAATTGTTTTAAAATAGGATAATTGCTAAGTAAAGGTATATTGAAATGAATTGGCAAATCAACAAAATAAAAGGAGAAAATACTATGTTAGTTAAATTTACAAAGAACGCAACTTTAAGTCAAATCTTAAGACATCCAGAGGGAAGAAGAGTTCTTGCAAAATATCACTTACCTTGTCTGCACTGCCCAATGGCTGCTTATGAAATAGGCAAGCTAAAAATTGGAGAAGTTACAAGAATGTACGGAATTAACCTTGGAAGTTTACTTACAGAGCTAAACTCTTCATTAAAAAATTGTAACAGGTAAGTTTTCCTAAAAATTAGGAGATTGCTCATTTGTCATTCCTCGCTAACACTCGGAACAGGCTCCGCAATGACGGAAAAGAGGGGCGTTTTAGGAAAGCTAAAATATGAACAAGTCTTTCTCCTGGCACGAAAGTACCTTCTTAGAGCTCTTTACCTTGATGAAATTTTACCCGATCAGCTTACACGGGCATTAAGCGCAAATCCATATCTGCTTATATTTGAGAAAAGGTACCGAAAACTTAGTTATCTAAGTGTGGGAATAAAGAAATACTTTCACTCTCATGCAGGAGTATACCACGCAGTGAGCATAATGGAAGATGAGATAATCGGAAAGTATGGATACTGTTTGGAATGTGAGAGTTTTATGAAATGGGATAAAAAACAAGGCTGGAGGTCTGTTAGAGAAGAGGAATATTTTGACATTACTTTGGATAAAAGTTTTTTTAAAAGAAAGTAACAAGGGAAAGCAATCCCTTCAGAGAGGCTATGTGATGAGTAAAACAACGAATTCTCTTTATCAACTGGCAAGAAAGGTTTGAAAGTTCCCATTTTAATTCTCAATTACTTAGAAAAACTACTCATAAGTCAGTGCCAAGGAATAAACTATTGGCTGATGTATTTTATAAAGCAGGCCTTATTGAAGCTTGGGGCAGAGGAACTATTAAAATAATTAAAGAGTGTAAGAAAGCGGGTTTGCCAGAGCCGGAGTTCAAGGAAGAATTTGGCGGTTTTCCAGTGTATTTTTATAAAGATATCTTTACCGAAGAGAATTTGGGGGAAATGGGATTAAATGAGCGGCAGATAAAGGCAGTACTCTATATAAAAGAGAAGGAAAAGATTACGAATAAAGAGTATCAAGAAATTACAGGTATAAAAAAGAGACAATCAAGTGAAGACCTTAAAGACTTAGAAGAAAAAGGTATTTTTCACAAAGTAGGGACTACAGGTAAGGGAACTTACTATGTTTTAAGGAGCACTAAAGGAGCGAATGGGGCATGAATGGGGCACTAAAGGGGCGTATCATAAAGAGAAAAATGGGGTAGGTTAAGAAGGAATAAGGAACAGGCAAAAAGACTTATCAAGGATACTTTTGAAGCACCGTTTGATAAAGGGAAATTTGTTGTCTTTATAAAAAAATCTTCTTAATAAAATTGATGAAACAAAAGCATTCCATGCAAGAGGATATGTAAAATATGCATTTAAACAGATCGCTGAAGGATAAAAGAGTAAGGATTTGGGGGTCAGGCCTCAACATTTAACATTTTATTTTCTTCAAAGAAGATTTGGAAAAAGTCTAACGGAATACAATTAGAACTTTTTAAATAAAAAGGGGGTGAATTATAATGCCAACAATTACGGTAGAAGGGCCACCAATAAAGGTTGAGCAAAAGAGAGAACTGGTGAAAAAGCTTACCGATGTTGCAGTTAAAGTATATAAAATTGAGCATATTACTGTTCTCATACGGGAAAATTCATCTGAGAATGTTGGAATAAATGGACAGTTGTTATTAGATCGGAAAAGAGAATAAAGCTTCATAAAAATTTAGGCAATGAAAAATAAAATTGCGTAATTGCAAGACCTGATCCCGTTGATGTATCCTTTAGCCAAAAATTGCTGTTTAAGAATAGGAGAAAATTAAAAAATGATAAGGTTCTTACATACAGCTGACTGGCACTTGGGAATTAAATATACGAAATTAGGCCATAGTGCAGGAAAAGCAAGAGATATAAGAATTGAAACTGCCAAGAGGCTTATGGAGACTGCAAAGGATAATAATGTAGATTTCATCATTATTGCGGGAGACCTTTTTGATAACAATGATGTTGATCGAAGATTGGTAGATATTGCTGTAAAGATTATGAGCGATGCTGCACCAATACCTGTTTATATTTTACCTGGCAATCATGACCCACTTACAAGAGATTCTCTCTATTTAAATCAAGAGTGGGATTCTCTTGGTAACACATTTATATTAAAGAATAACAAGCCTGTAGAAATCCCAGGAATTAATGTTACTTTATACCCATGTCCAGTTACCCAAAAACAGACAAGAAAAGACCTTACCGAATGGATAAAACTAATAAATAATAACATATCAGTTGGCATTGCTCACGGGAATCTTCAAATTTTAGGATGGGTGAATGAGCCTAACTTCCCCATAGATCCAGAGCGTACAGAAAAATCTGGATTAGATTACTTAGCATTAGGTGAATGGCATTCACTGTTTAAATATAAAGGAAAGGATAATAGTTTCCGAGCAATTTATCCAGGTACGCCAGAGACAACTAAATTTGGTGAGAAAAACAGTGGGAAAGCAGTAATTGTTGAAATCGAAGAGCACAAGGCCAAACCAATTATCAAGGAAATAGATATAGGAGGCCTGAAATGGGAAGAGTGGGTAAGAGATGTTTCTACTATTGAGGATATTAAGTCCATTGAGAGAGAACTTAATAATGTAAAGAATCGCGAACATAGAGTTATTACTCTCTACGTTAAGGGAATAATAGACCCCGAAGGAATAGATTACTTAGAATCAATTGATAATAAATATTCCAGGGAATTTTTATATTTTAATTTAGTCCAAAGAGAACTTTATTTAAAACCAAACTTATCCAAACTCAAAGCAATCATCCCCGAAGGTGCAGTATTTTATAAAGCTTGCGAGGCAATTGAATCGCTAATGAGGTGCCATCCCACGCTTCAAGAGTATACACAAATTCCTCCCAAAGATGCTCAAGGAATTTTGAAGGACATAGGGGAAATAAACTCAGCAGCAAAAGCCTCACCAGAAATACTACAAAGGGCTCTCCTACTTTTGTATAAAATGGCAAAAGAGGCATCAAAATGATTGTAGAAAAGATATCTCTGGAGAATTGGGGAAAGTTCCGAGAGTTAATTGAGATTAATTTCTCAACAGGATTAAATATTTTATATGGGCCAAATGAAGCTGGAAAAACTACACTGATAGATTCGGTAAGATGTGTTTTTTTCACTAAACATACCAGCCACTCAGAAAAGATTAAATCGCTCATTCCCTGGGGGTCTAACCTATCCCCAACCTCTTCTATCACTTTTGTGCAAAATGGTGCCTGTTACAGAATAAAAAAAAGATTTATCTCATCTGAGATGAGTTTGTTAGAAAAGCTAATTAATGATAAATGGGAGAGGATTGCCGAGGGCGATAATGCCGATAAAAAGCTCGTTGAGATTGTCGGAGGTAAACTACCCGTAAGGGGAGATACCAAACCTCAGTTTTGGGGATTAGGTCAGGCTCTTTGGATGGTTCAAGGTCAACCTTTTATCTTAGAAGGTATAAATGAAGAAACTTTATCATCTTTGCAAAAACTGATAGGTGCAACTATTGAATCAAATCAAGAGAGGAAACTATTTGAGACAATAAATGAGAAATTTTCCAGTATTTTTACTCTGGAAAGAAGAGATTTCAAGAAGGGGAGCGAGGTAAAAAATTTAAGGGAAAAAATAGAGGAATTGGAAAAAGGTAAAAAAGAGAATGAAAAAATTAAAAAAGAAAAAGAGATGCTTGTGAGAGAAATAGAGGATGATGAGATACTTCTTGAAAAGAAAAGGGGAATACTTAAGGATGTATTAGAAAAAAAGGAGAAGTTAAAGCAAAGGGTTGAGTTAGCTCATGAGCATAAGGCAAATAGGGAAAGACTTAAAGAAGAGGTTAAAAGAATATCTTCTGAATATGAAACACTTAAAAAACAGGTTGATAGTATAAAAGAGGGGAAGAAGAGCATAAAGGATATTGAATTAAAAAATAGCTTACTTGAGAAAGAGAAAAGAGGTCTTGAAGAAGTTTTGAAAAATTTAAAAGGAAAAATTAGCGAAGTAAATGAGAATATCAGTAGAATAAACCAAAGTATTGAACTAAATGATGATGCACTTCAATACGCTCGTATAGCCTATGATGCAATTCAAAATGAGAGGGAGCTAAAAGAGAAGCAAGAGGTATTGGAAGAGATACAGGACTTGGAAGATGAGCTGTTAAAAAAGCAAGAAAATCTCAAAAAAATAAAAGCTCCATCAAAAGAGGAAATAACACGGATACAAGAGATTAACCAGCAAATCCATGACATAAAGACAAAATTAGATGCTGTTGGTTTAACAACCAGAATAGTAGCTAACTCAGATATGTATGGACAGGTTTATCTGGATGAGAAGGGGGTAAATTTAAAATTGAGGAAAGGGGAGAAAGAAAGTTGGAAATCACACCAAACAGTAAGAATACGTATCAATAAGGTAGGAGATTTTGAGGTTAGAAGTGGGAGTGAAGATGTTAGAAAAATGAAAACCGACTTAGATGACCTTGAAATTGAGTATGAGGAAGCTTTAGCGCCTTATACTATAAAGGAGATAGGAAAATTAGAAAGCCTTTTGCAAGACAAGGAGGAAATAGAAAAAGACATTAAAAGAATAAAAAAAGAGATTAAAAGACAAGCAAGGGGGAGAAAAACAACATTAGAAAAGGATGTTATAGAATTAGCAAAGAAAATAAAATATAATTGGAGAAAGATACCCCAGGACTCTCAATTTAAAAAATATATGCAATCCAAAGATAAAAGTAATGTTCAAAGCCAGCTTTCCCAAAAGATAGATGAGCTGGAAGAGATGTTGAGAAATCTTAAAAAAGAACAAAAGGATTTTAATAAGCTCCATTCAAATTTAGAAAACAAAGAAAAAGAAATTAGGAATAAATTTCAAGAACTGGAGAAAAGTATTCATGGCGGTTCAGAACGTATAAAAGAGATTAAAAGAAACTTACAAAGATTAGAGGAAGATGCTCTTAGTAGAGATAAGCGAGAAGAGAAATTGAATAAAATATCTCTTGAACTGGACAAAAAAGAAAGAGCATGGAAAGAGTATGAAAATAAAATTAAAGAAGTGGAGGAAAAACCACTTAAAGCATGGGAAGAAAATGAGGTAAGGGCTAAGAGATTAAGGGAGGATGTTGCTCAACTTGAAAAGAAAATTGCGGAGATGAATGGTAGGTTAAGCATAATCCTTAGTGGTTTGGAAGACACTAATAAGATAGAGGAAGAGTTAGAATATCTAAAAACAAGAGAGGAGCAATTGTTAATTAATGCCTATGCGCTTGAGCTGCTGTACGATTTAATTCATTTTTATAGGAGAAAAACTATAGAAAGTTTAACCGAGCCTATACAACGAATGGTAACAGAGGATTTAAAGAATCTTCTTGGGCCAACGTATAGCCTTGTTAGGTTTAATGAACGAATAAAACCTATATCAGTAGGTATCTCTGATTGGGATGAGGAGAATGCCTCTATAGATGTTTTATCTTTTGGGACAAAAGAGCAGATATGGTATATCTTTAGACTCGCTCTTGGGAGGCTGCTAAGTGGTGAGGAAAAACAAATGGTGGTTTTGGATGATCCACTGACAAACACAGATGCAAGTAGATTGCACCGTGCACTGCAAATTTTAGAGGAAAGAGCAAATGATCTGCAGATAATTGTTGTTACCTGCGATGTAGATAAATACAACTGGTTAGCAAAGGCAAACTTTATATCACTTGAAAAGTGAAATCTTTTGGTAAAGTAGGACATCCACCAGCAATTTTAGCAAAGAAAATTTCAAGGAGGTTATACAATGAGCAAATCAGTAAGTTTTCTTTATCAGTTAGCAAGAGTGGCAAATGATATAGAGAAGCTCTCAAGTGGGGACCCTAAAAGAATAGCAAGAAGAGCAAAGAATAAATACATTGGAAGAAAGCTTGTAAGAAAGGTTTGGAAGTTCCCATTTTAAGGAGAAAATGATGAAAAAAGAGCTTTTGCCTCAAAGAAAAATAGGAGAGTTTTTATCAATTGGTGTAGAGATGGAAGAAGATGAGATAGGCTTATACATTGCCTCATCTGATGTTTCAGCAAGCTGCGCCTTTAAATTCAGCGAATGGGAAAAGTTTGTTGAAGGGATAAATAAGGCTAATGAGGAGTTTAGGAAAAGGTAATAAATAACGAAAAATTGTAAAAATAATTTAAAATCTCATAGGCAGGATGGAAAAAATATGGAGACTCAAAATATAGAATTTAAATCCAACTGGCGAAATGAATATCTTAAAGTAATAAGTGCTTTTGCAAATATGGATGGTGGGATACTATTTATCGGTTTAGATGATAAAGGAAATCCTGTTGGAGTTGAAAGTGCTCAAAAACTTTTAGAGGATATACCAAACAAAGTAAGAAACAAATTTGGTGTTATTCCATCTGTAGAAATTGAAAGCAGACAAGGCAAAGATATAATCAAGATTATAATAAAACCTTCTTCGGTCCCAATTTCCTACGATGGTAAATACTTTATAAGAAGTGGAAGTACTGTTATAGAATTAAAAGGAAAAGAATTGGCCGACTTCCTGATGAAAAAACTCGGCAAAACATGGGATGAGTTTGTTGAAGAAAAAGCTAAATTCGATGATTTAAATAGAGAAACTATTGTTAAATTTAAAAGCTTGGCTGTAGATAGGATTCCTTCTATTGTAGAGGAAAAAGACTGGAAAACAGTTTTAGAGAAATTAAGTCTGATTGAGAACGACAATCTCAAAAGAGCAGCAATTCTCCTTTTTGGTAATAATCCGCAGAAATTTTACATTCAATCCTGTGTAAAAATCGGAAAATTTTTAACAGAAACAGATATACAGACAACTGATATTGTGGAAGGTAATCTTTTTGAACAACTTGAAAACACACTTGAGATTTTGAGATCAAAGTATTTGAAGAGCAACATAAGTTACGAAGGTATCCACAGAAGAGATATTCTGGAATATCCTTACGATGCTTTGAGGGAAGCAATTATTAATGCTTTGATTC